>JAOZVK010000595.1 GCA_029938185.1 Bacteroidales bacterium
AAAGGTAGAAACAGCTATATCAAGAAAAGAAGACATCTAAGATACAAAAGGTAGAAACAGCTATATCAAGAAAAGAAGACATCTAAGATACAAAGGTAGAAACAGCTATATCAAGAAAAGAAGACATCTAAGATACAAAAGGTAGAAACAGCTATATCAAGAAAAGAAGACATCTAAGATACAAAAGGTAGAAACAGCTATATCAAGAAAAGAAGACATCTAAGATACAAAAGGTAGAAACAGCTATATCAAGAAAAGAAGACATCTAAGATACAAAAGATAGAAACAGCGATAAAAAAAATTTAATAAAAACACTAACAGCAGTTTGGTGGCAAAATTTAAAAACAAAGAAGCTTGAAAACATCATTATCACATTTATCGAAAGAAAAAAGATACGAATTAAGAAAAATCATTAAGGTTCTGCTTGAATATAAGGAAGTGGAGATGATTATTTTGTTTGGTAGTTATGCCACAAATAAATATGTACACCAAGACAGATACCAAGAAAATGGAATTACTTACGAATATCGTTCCGACTACGATTTGCTAATTATATTGAGTAGCAACAAAAAAGCAGATAATTCAAGCTATACATACAGCATTACAAAAGCATTAAATGAGCAAGAAACTTTCACACCAATTAGTCCGATATACGAAGGTATAGGTTTTGTAAACAAAATGCTTTCGGAAGGAAACTATTTTTTTACAGAAATAAAATCTGAAGGGATTTTATTGTATAA
This sequence comes from Bacteroidales bacterium, assembly GCA_029938185.1. Taxonomy (GTDB): domain Bacteria; phylum Bacteroidota; class Bacteroidia; order Bacteroidales; family JAOZVK01; genus JAOZVK01. Next base: position 741 of record JAOZVK010000595.1, read on the forward strand.
TTCCAAAAGAAAACAACTTGCCAGAAAAAGAAAACTTAGTTTTGATGAAATAAAAAAATTGGCAGAAGAAGATTTTAAGGAATTGTTTGAAAGTGCAAACGAATTTTATGGGTATTTTGAAACAGGTATTAATAAAAAACAGTTTAAATCAGCAGCGTTCTTATTACACCAAGCTACCGAACGCTATTACCATACGCTAACTTTGGTTTTTACAGCTTATAAACACAAAACCCATGATTTGGAAGAGCTTGGTAAAATAGCTTCTACTCTAAATTTAGAATTTAAGAAAATATTTCCTTTGCAAACCCAAAAAGAAAAACATCATTTTACTTTATTGCGAAAAGCATATGTTGATGCTCGCTACAAAAAATATTACAAAATTACTAAGAACGAGTTAGAATATATTGCTTTTAGAGTAGAAAAACTAAAAGAACTCACAGAACAAGTTTGTAAAGAAAAAATTAATAGTTTTACAGAAGAACGAAGCTAAGATACCTCAACCTATTTAATAAGGCTTTTTTAATATTTATCATTGATACATAATAATAACTAACATATGAACAAACGATTACTTTTTTTTCTATTTTATGGACTATATTGGATTGCTTATTTTGTATTCTCAAAATTAATATTTCTTTTATACCATTTCAATCTATCATTTCAAATGCCAATTTCTGATTGGATTTTAGTGTTTATGTATGGTGCCAGACTTGACTTATCAACAGCAGGATACATTCTAATAATACCCGGACTTGCTATTGGAATAACTGCATATTTCAACTATAAAATTATTTATCATTTTATAAATATATATACATTTATAATTCTGTTAATTACAAGTCTTATAACTATTGCTGATATGGAACTATACAGACATTGGGGGTTTAGGCTCGATAGCACTCCTTTGTTATATTTAGCAAACCCAAAAGAAATAGCAGGTTCAGCAAATTTGGGTATTTTAATTTTGCAAACTGGTATATGGCTGGTTATGTTCTCATTGGCTTCATATATTTATTTAAAAATATTTCCTAAAAGACTAAAATCATTTAAAAAATATAACTTGAAAGTAGTTATTCTTTTCTTTTTTATGACTGCAACTCTTATTCTTCCAATTCGTGGAAGTTTTGGAGTAGCACCTATGAATGTTGGCTTTGTATATTTTCACGATAAAAATGTATTTGCAAATCATGCTGCAATCAATGTGGTATGGAATGCTGGATATTCACTTACAAAACTTGATAAAAATAAGGCAAGTATATTTTTTGACCAAAAAAAAGCTGATGAATTATTTGCCGAGTTATATCATGATGATGGTGAAACTAAAAAATTAATAAATACGGATAAACCTAATGTATTGATAATGATTATAGAAAGTTTTACTTCTAAAATTATTGAACCAGTGGGAGGACTTTCTGGAATAACTCCTAATTTTAATAAATATTGCAAAGAGGGTATTTTGTTTACAAATATGTATGCATCAGGCGATAGAACAGATAAGGCTATTACTGCTGTTTTGAATGGATTTCCTACTCACCCAACATCTTCAATAATTAAATTCCCTAAAAAAACACAACGTTTGCCATTTATAAATAAAGATTTAAAAAAACTGGGATATTTTACTCATTTTACATATGGTTATGATATTGATTATGCTAATTTTAGGTCATATTTAGCAAATGCCGAATTTCATAAAATTACAAGTAAAGCCGATTTTGACCCTTCGGACTATAACTCAAAGTGGGGGGTACATGACCATATTGTTTTTAATAAATTTTTTGATGAAGCTCAAAACTCTAAAGCACCTTTTTTAAAAGTATTAATGTCGCAAAGTAGCCATGAGCCTTTTACGGTACCTATGGAAACGGTTATTAAAGGTGACGATGAAGAAAATATGTTTTTAAACTCTGCATATTATACAGATAAAGCTCTTGGTGAGTTTATTGAAAAGGCAAAAAAAACAAAATGGTGGAAAAATACTTTAATAATAATTGTTGCCGACCATGGTATAAGACATCCGGGAAATACTCCACATTATGCATTGAAAAAATTTCAGATTCCTATGCTTTGGCTCGGTGGAGCAATCAATACAAAAGACTCAATTATTGCCACATATTGTACTCAAACTGATATTCCTAATACTATTTTGAAACAGATAGGGGTTGATAGTAAGCAATATAAATATAGTGCAAATATACTTTCGAGCAAATCTCCTGATTTTGGATATTATGTTTTTAACAATGGTTTTGGCTTTGTTAAAGATAGCTTGAAAATAATATATGACAATATTGGTAAAAAATATATACTGCAAAATGGGCTTAAATCAGAAAAAGATGCAGACCACGGAAAAGCATATCTTCAGGTTTTAACTTATGATTTTGCTAATAAATGAGAGAGATCTTCGACCTATTTAATACTTTCAATGGTTCATTATTCAATGATACAATTATACAATGGTTCAATGATACAATGGTTCAATTATACAATTATACAATTATACAATGATACAATGATACAATTATACAATTATACAACCTACATTTCGCACCCCTAATGTAAAAAAAAATAATTAAATTCCCAAAAAAAA
>JAOZVK010000138.1 GCA_029938185.1 Bacteroidales bacterium
GAACTAATAAAAAACTTAAATAAGCTATTTTTGCTCGTATTTTTATAAGACCAGCGCAGAGCTAAGTGCAAGTTTTCCAGTTGAAAAATTCTTTAAAAAACTTGAAAGTTATGTCTAAAAAACGGAAAGTGTTAACAAAGCAAAATTTTGAAGACAGTTTTGAAGAGGTATTTGACCATATAAATGTAAATTCTGAAAAAAATGCCAAGAAATTTGCGAAAGAAGTTGAAGCAAAAAATGAAATGGATTATTCAAAATCCTACTGCTGGAACACCAGAAACAAAAATACATTCAAAGAAAAATTGGTATCGTTTCAAAATTGTAATGAAAAGCTGGAAAGTTATTTATAAAGTAACAAAATCTTTTCTTGTTTTTCTAAGAATTGTTCATATAAAACAAGACTCGAATAAAATGAAGGAATTGCGAACTAATAATTATAAGTAAATGAAATAGTGCCTATAATATATTAAAGACTAAAAAGTTCCAAAAATTTTGAATGATATTATAAGCAAGCATACAAAAGTTATTAGCTATTTTGCATAAAACATATTTTTTAAACTACAGTTAATTATGCATCATACGTAAGCGTTTCAGTTCAAAAAACTGGGAGAATATATCAAATCAACTTGCAAATGTTACAAAAAAATGCTAAGTTCGCAACTGTCACAGTAGCAATAAATTAACAATATGGTTCACTGCGAAAAAAAACAGAGATATAAAAAATATAAACTTCGTTTTTATTTTTTGAAAATACAATTTATTTTTGCTTCGCAAAAAAAATTACAATACAAATTATTAACCTGATAAAACAACAAAAAATCTTTAAGAAGGAAATAAAATTTAACTTTGCTTTTTAAAATTGAAAAATTTATGTTTAAGATAAACTGGAACAAAGAAAACAACGGAATAATACTTGATTTTTCATTAAGTAAGGGCTTTAAAGCTAATCCAAGACCTGTATTTTATGAGGAACTTGATATTCTTGGGTTTAATAAGTTTTGGAAATATCCAAAATCAAAAAAACCTTTACTTTGGGCAATTGACAGAAAATATTTTTACAAAGGAGAAGATGTAGCACAAGCGAAAGGAGGTAATATTTACGAAAAACCCGAAATCAATTTTACAGAGAAAGGACAAAAACTACAACTTGAACCAATCGACATAAAAAAACTTGTCAAGACAAATGAAAAAGCAATCTTTGTACTCGAAAATGAGGCAATGGATTTTATTGAAAAAACTTTTAAAGTATACAGACCAAACGTTGAAACATTAAGAAATAAAACACAAATTAAGAATAAAAAACACAGAATAAGCAAAATTGATTTTTTTGTAACATCTTTCAGCGGAGGTAAAGACTCGCAAGTTTTATTAGACATAGTTAGCAGAGTAGTACCTCCTGAGCACTATAAAGTAGTATATTCAGATACAGGTATGGAATTACTGTCATCAATTGAAATTTATAATAAAACAAAAAAACAATATCAAAAAAATTATCCAGAATTAGAATTTTATAAAGAAGCTAATGAAACATCAACGCCGGAATATTGGAAAGAATTTGGTCCGCCGAGCCGTATGCATCGTTGGTGCTGCACGGTTATAAAAACAGCTCCTTTTAATCGCATATTAACAAAAATTCACGGAAAAGAAAAACCACCGAAAATACTTGTATTTGAAGGAGTAAGAAGAGAAGAAAGCAATAAACGAGCAACTTACGAAAGAATTGCAAAAGGTGTAAAACACTTTAATATGACAAACGCACGTCCTATTTTGCTTTGGAATATTTCTGAAATATGGTTATATTTATTATACCGTGATTTACCTGTTAATGAAAGTTACAGAAAAGGATTAACACGTGTAGGTTGTTCGGTTTGTCCGTTTTCAACGGGTTGGTCGGAGTATTTTATAAATAAAATAAACCCTGAAACGACAGAAGAATATTTAGAAATAATAGAGCAACAAGCAAAAAATAAAAATATTAGTAATAATAATGATATAAAAAATTATATTAAAGCTGGAGATTGGAAAAAAAGTGCTGGCGGAAAAGGAAGTATAAACAACACTTCAAGATTAGATATAATAAAACAACAGCCAGATTTAAAAGCTGTCATTACAAATCCAAAAGAAAATTTAACGGAATGGCTGAAAGTTGTAGGAGATATTATGATTGACAGTAATGGAAACGACACTTTTGGAGAGATAAAAGTAAAAAAACAAATATTTAAGTTTACCGCTGAAAATAATAAAACTGGTAAAATTAATTTTAATATCCCAAAATTATCACAAGACCCGATACTAATAGGTAAAATAAAAAAGGTATTATACAAAACCACATATTGTGTGCATTGCGAATCTTGTCAAGTTGAATGTCCGACAGGTGCATTAACTGTTTTTCCGCAAGTAAAAGTGGATACGGATATTTGCACACATTGTGCTAATTGTTTAACTTTTACCGATAAAGGTTGTCTTGTCGCCAAATCAAAACATATATCAGAAGGAGGAAAAAATATGAGTAATACAAAAACATCAGGTGTTGATAAATACAGAACTTTCGGACTTTTAGAAAAATGGCTAAAATCGTATCTTAACGATTTAGATAATTGGTTTGAAAGTGAAACAGGTTTAGGAACACAACAGATACCCGGATTTATTAGTTGGATGCGTGATGCTGAGTTAATTAAAGAAAAAGAAAAACAAGCAACAAAATTAGCTTATCTAATTAAAAATCGTGATATAAATTTAAGTTGGGAACTTATTTGGATTAATTTATATTACAACTCAGCTATTGTAAATTGGTATTTGAATGAAAATAGTTGGAATACCAAATTAGATATTTTAGGTAAAGAAAGTGAAGCAATTGAAAAAATGAAACTAAGTTTCACAGTTTCGGGCAGAACATTGCGCAATGCCTTGTCTTCATTTAACAAAACGGTTTCTGAAACAACATCAAAAGCCATAAATAATATTGCACAAATTGAAAAAAAAGGACGTAGCTATAAATTAATCACTAAAACACCTTACAATGAGATTAATAGCATTTCAATAGCATATTCGCTTTATAAATATGCTGAGAAAACAAACAGATATAGTTTTACAGTTTCTGAATTATACAAAGAAAATATACAAGGCGGCCCGTATAAGATTTTCGGCATTTCAAAATCAAGTTTTGAAAATAAATTGCGGAGTTTGCAAGAAAATCCACATCAGATTGTAAATGTGGCACTTGTGTCAGGTTTAGATAATATCAATTTGAATAAAGATTTAAGTTCGCAAGAAGTTTTAAATATTTTAATTAAGAAGTAATATGAAATTTTCAGAAATAGTAGGTTTACAAAAGTATTTTCAGCCAGTATATAATATTGATAATGAAACAGGTGAATATTGGAAACAATTTATTCCTAATGATAAATTTTACGACATTTTAGAAACAACATTTAATGCTGTTCTATCAGCAAACGGAAGAGATAAACTCTCAATTTGGATGGTAGGGAAGTATGGAACAGGTAAAAGCCACGCATCTGGAGTCATAAAAAATTTATTGTGGAAAAAAAAGGAAAAGATAGATGATTACTTAAATAATAGTATTGAAAAACACAGTATTCGTGAAAAAATTATTAATTACAGGAAAAATAATAAAATACTTCCTGTTGTTTTGATTGGTGGCGGAAATATTACAGATGCACGAACATTATCACTTGAAATTGAAAGAGCATTAAAAAAAGCGTTAAAAAAAAATAATATCTACATCCAAACAAAAGGTGATTTTGAAAGGATGATTGATAAAATACATGATAATTTCCTTAACTGGGAAACAATAATTAATGATAATATTGACTTAAAAATGCAAGTCAATGATAAAAATGATATTATAAAAAAACTTGAAAATGAAGATATTGAAATATTAAAAATTCTTGAAAAAATATTTTCAAAAAAGGGAACACATTTTTCGCATGAAAAAATTTCGGCATGGTTAAAGGAAGTTACAATTGAAATTATAAAAAAAGAAATTGCTGACGGAATAATGATATTTTGGGACGAATTTACTACCATTCTCGAAAAGGATAAAATATCAGAAATACTAAACGAAATTCAATCAATTGCTGAACTAAGCAACAAAGATAATGTTTATTTATATTTAATAAGTCATAGAGATTATGACCAATTTCCTGCAATTCAGGAAACTATGAATAAAGTCAAGGGACGTTTTCACACAAAACATTATCCTATGATTTCAATAACAGCTTATCAAATACTATCAGCTGCAATTCAACACAAAAATCCTGAGCTTTGGGAAAAATACAAAATCCAAAGTTTTGAAAACAACACAACAACCAAACAACTGATAAACGAACTTACAAACGAACTTGGAGCAAACACAAAAAGAAATATTAAAAATCTTTATCCGATACACCCATACACCGCACACCTATCAACTTTTCTTGCTCGAAATTTAGGGTCATCACAACGTAGTATTTTTAATTTTTTATACGACAATAAAAACGGCTTTACAAAATTTTTGGAACTTGAAATTTCTGAAAATACATTATTAACACCCGATTATATTTGGGATTATTATGCAGAAGTATTAAGCAACGACCCTGAAAATAGATTTATGCAGGTTTTAGAACGTTACAATACTTATAAGCAACAAATTGGAAAGCTCGGCAATGAAAACCTAAGTGTATTTAAGGGCGTTTTACTTTTAAATTCACTTTACAGAATTACCGACCACGCAAGCACCGAAACAGAAAAAGTAAACCCTCATGCAGACAATATAAAATTACTTTTTGTTGGCTCTACGATAGAAAACAAAGTAGAAGAAACTTTAAAATATCTTGACAAAAACGAAATAATACAAAAAAATCCGAGCAATATTTATGAAATAGCAAGCACTTCCTTACCTCGCTTCGAAGTTGATGCAGAAAAAGAAAAATTATCTAAAAATCAATATAAAACCATACTGAATATTGTTGAATTTGAGAATAATAAAAGTAAAATTGAAAGTTTTTTTAACAGTAATTCCGGAGTTTTAAGAGAAACAAGAATTAAATTTTTCTCTTCTGATACCAATGAATACATAGTAAAAAACAATCTTAATAAGAATTTAAAAGCATCTTATCATCTTGATTTTGCCATCTTTTTATTGCTTACTGATGAAGAGAAATATAAAGCCGAAAAAATAATTAGTTCTTTAAAATCAGAACAGAAATTTAAACACATTACTTTTATAATTATTAAAACAGCTTTTGGAGAGAAGAATTATAAAGATTTTATTGATTATCTTGCCCATGCCAACGTTTACAGAAGCCACGATTTTAAAGAAGAAAGCACAAAATCGGAAAATTTTGCAAATAAAATTGTTACAACATGGATAAATTCAATAAATTATATACAAGTTTCACTAAACACAAAAATAGCAGAAACCAGAGATATAAGCAGTTTTGGAAACTATATTAATTCTGAAATAGCATATAAAATATTTAAATACGGCATAGACACATTACACATAAAAACAGGGACGGCTTGGAAAAATGAAAAAACAAAAAGAGCAAGTGAATATGTAATAACAGCCAATAACAGAACTGAACTTGAAACAAAACTTACAGGACAATACAGTTATATAAAAGATATTTTCAAAGACAAACACGATGATTACATTATTGACAAAAATCTTGAAATAAAAAATTTAGAAGAACTACACCCTGTAATTTATATTTCAAAAGAGATAAACAAAACCATTGAAAAAGTAAAGGAACGTGCAACTTTTAATCTTTCCGATGAGTTGCTATTTTTAACAAAACCACCCTACGGCATTTATACAAATAAATTAAATATGGCTTTGCTTGGTTTTGGGATGCGTCCGTTTATTGAAAAATTATATACAGCAAACGAAGGAGCAATAGTAACAGACACGATAATGCGTGATAAAATAGGTGAACTATTTGATTGTTGGCAAAAAAATAATAAAAATCATGATAAACTAAATTTTAGGTTCGGCACAGAAGAAGAAAAAGAATTGGTTGAAGTCTTATCGGATATTTTTAGTGTTGAAAAACAAACCGGAATACAACAATTAAGATGGACAATTAAAAACAAATTAGAATCAATTACCTTTCCTTTATGGTCTGTTAAATACACAATAACAGACGATAAGTATCAGTTAAAATCAATAATTGACGAAATTACAGAATTAGTATTTAGTTTAGATGACACCGAAATAAATTTAGAATTAACAAACAAAATTCTAAAGATAATCAAAGAAAAAAAGCTTGATTTAATTACTGTTTTTAATGAAACAAATTTTAAGAAAGGTTTTTATTCTTTTATTAAGAATGTTGAAAATGTAACCGTAAATGATGATGAAATTGAAAACGTATTAGATTACATTCGTAAACGTCAGCAGGAAGGGTACAACTGGAAAGAATATGAAGTAATCGGAAAAATAAAAGATTGGCAATTAGAAAAACACAATAAAGAAAAAGAAGAACAAAAAAGGAAAGATGAGCAAGATGAAAGCAAAAACAATGAAACAACAGCAAACGAGCCAGAAACAAGTTATGAAAAACCAAAACCTACTTTTATAAACCGAGTGAAAAATAAAATTAATATTTATAAAGGCAATACAGAAACATTCAAATCAAAACTCACAAAAATAATTGACAAACACCCTGAATTTGCCGAAATAATTGACAAATATTTTGATTAATCTTAAAAAAACTATAAAATATGAAACAAATAGCAGTAAAGCAGAGTAATTACACTGAATTGTTTAACAAAAACAATACTGAACCGACATTAGTAAAAAATGCAACTGATAATTATTTCTTGGTTTTGCCATTACAACAAATGAATTGGCAACAAATTTTTTATCACCTATATCAGTTACCACCGGAAATTATAGAACAAAAACAAGAAAAAAAAATTGATATATCTGCAATTGACCGATTGTGTGGTTCAATGAAGGGATATTTATCTTCAAGCGATGAGTTTGCAAAAAACAAACAAATTGAAAAAGAATTGGAGGAACGAAAATGGAAAAAATAACAAACTATATACTTGATGCTTGTGCATTAATTGCATATTTACAAGAAGAAAACGGAGCAGAAAATGTAAAAACCATTTTAAAAGAACCAACTAATTAAGTCTTTATGCACGCTGTTAATTTTGGTGAGGTCTATTACGATGCACTAAAAACGTCAAAAGATAAAGCAAATCAACTTTTTGAAACTATTGCAGAACTTCCAATAAAAATATTGTGGAACATTGATAAAGAGTTAATAAAGCAAGCCGGAAATTATAAAGTAAATTTCAAAATGTCGTATGCAGACAGTTTTGTTTTGGCAAGTGCAAAAATTAACAATGCAGAAATTGTAAGCAGCGACCATCACGAATTTGATGCAGTGGAAGAAAACTCAAATCTTAAATTTTATTGGATAAGATAAAACACCTTTTTTATAAAAACGATAATGATTGAACAATTTCAAAACATACAAGATTTGATTTTCAAAATAAAAAAAGAAAAATCAACAAATAACATAACACAAAACAGGTTTCCTGTAAGATTTATTTTTTTGTCAAGTTTTGAAACACTTCAAGACTTGGTTATTGAGTTTAATAAAATTAATATTGAAAAATTAGAAATTGAAACCTATTTACCACACGATGACGGTTGGGTGTCAAAACAAAATTTAATTGAAGTTTTACAAAAAATTGATGCAAAAAAGGATTATATTATTTTACCGTTTTCTGAAATTGCACGCTTCTATGATAAAGATAATTTCAATAACCTTTTTAGCCAACTAACAGAAATTAGCAATATTGAAAACCCAAACCGAAGATTATACATTCCTCTCGTAGGTGTAAAAGAGCGTTTTGAAACAGAATTTTACAATAAATTCAGTAGAAAAAAAGAATACTCATTTTTGTGGGAAATATTTGAAGAAACAAAACGAGCAAAAATATTTTTATACGACAATAAAACAAAGATTGATTTTAAAATAACAAAAATACAAACTGTTAAAAATACAAAAGCTTGGCTGACTATTTGGAATAAAGATTTAAACGACCCTACTCTTTGTATTTCTGAAAGTTTAACATGGTTGTCTAAATATACAATACCGGACAAGATATTTGATTTCAAAAAATTAGAAACAATAAAGGATATTATTGAAGAAATTTATAAAATTAATATTCCAATTAATTATACAAAAAACGAGAATAAATTTTGGCATACTTTATTGGAAAAAATCAATAAACAAAACTATAATTCTTTTTCAGATTTTGTAAAAAACGAACTAAATACAAGAAGGATAACAATTAAAAACTTTATTGATTTATGGCTAAAAAGTAAAAATAATTTTGAAAAATGGATTTTAATAAACCAAATAAAACAACACGAGTGCTTAAAAAATAAATATTTATGTAAAGTTCTTAATAAGTTAACGAATTTTGATAATTTAAGTTTTTTTAAATTATTGTGGTCAAATATTTTTACCTTTAAAAACATTGACAAAGCAAATACTACGGAAAGAGAAGAATTGATAAAACAATTTTACAAAATTGAACCGTTACAACTGCCCAAAGCTGCTATTTCGCAAATTGAAAAAAAAGTTGATAACATTGAAAATTCAAACAGAAAAATAGATTTACTCCTCGGCATTTTACCTTTTGAAAAAAAAACACTTTTTCAAATTGCAAAAGATAATCCGGAAATAATATCAGATAAATATCCCGAATTATATAATTATTTACAAAATTTTGAATTTTCAAATTTGAAAGAAGAGAACAATTGGATAATTGACTATTTTAAAAGTTACCAAACTTCAAAGATTAATAATAAATATTCTGATACAGTAAAAACATTTATTAACACAAAAAATAATAACGAAGAAAATTTTTACAAATGGTATCATACTTTTGAAGACGTAAATACTATACTAAAAAAATTTGAATCGGACGAAATATTTTGGATTGATGCACTTGGTATTGAATGGACTTCTTTGATTGAATATTTTTTAAACCAAAAAGGATATAATATTGAAGATAAACAAATTGCAAGAGTAGATCTACCTACAACAACAGATGCAAACAGATACGAAAAAGCAACTTATATTCAAGATTTTGATTTATTTATTCATTCTAATATTTATAAATATCCACAAACAATAATTGATGAAATTGAAAAATTATCTGAAATAATAAATAATAAAATCAATTTAGATAATAATAAAAGAGCTGTAATAATTTCCGACCACGGATTATCAGCACTCAGCAGATTACAAGAAAGCATAAAATATAAATTCAAAACAGAACATGAAGGCAGATACGCAAAAGTTGAAAATATTAACTCATTTTCCGAAGATGAAAATTTCATAAAACATGATAATTATTTAATAGCCTTAAAACATAATTCTTTATCAACAAAACCAATTAGAGAGGTTCATGGCGGTTGCACACCAGAGGAGGTGCTTGTGCCTGTTATTGTTTTTTCAACAATCGAAAAAACAGAAGATAAAACTGAATATAATATCAAGTTATTATCAAGTGAAATTGATAAAAAAAATCCGTTAATTACATTCAATATTTTACCAAAACCCAAATATAAAGTGTATTTATTTCAAAAAAATATTAAAAAAGAATTAAAATATATTGAAAATAATAGATATTCATTAAAACTTGAAAATCCAAAATCGGGAAAACAATCTATAAAATTAATGATTAATGATTTTGAGCAAAATTTTACAATTAATATAAAATCCGGTTTTACGGAAGAAGACTTATTTTAAATTATGAATGATTTAGATATAAAAATAAAACAAAAATTTCCTGACGAATCGGTTTACAAAATACCGAAACGTTACAGCGTTTTTAACGGAAAAAATTTACCATCTTTTATAAAAGACTGGTTAATAAAAAAATATACAGACGACACAGGAGACTTGGATACAAACGGACTGTTAAATTTTTTAGATAAACATATTCCGCAAAAAGACAGTGCAATAAAAAACCGTTTAAGAACACACGGAGAAGAGGTAACAATTCTTACACGATTTATTGTAGAAGAAGATATTCAAAATAATAAATTAAAATTCTCAATTCCCGACCTCGGTATAAAATCAAACGAGGGTAAAATACCTGATTATATCGCTAAGAAAAATCTGGAACTTAAAGACGGCGAAATTTGGGGTGTAATTTCATTGGCATATATTCCACCCGAAGGAAAAGAAAAAGGAGTTATTGAGCTTGTAAATTTCAAACCATTTAAACCTTATAAAGTTGATTTAGAATATTACAAACAAACACGTTCGGAATTTTCAACAACAGAGTGGATTGATTTATTAATCAGGTCAATGGAATATAATCCTGACGGTTTTATTTCATTAAATCAGAAAATTCAGTTTTTAAGCAGATTGCTCGTTTTCGTAGAGCCAAGATTAAATTTAATAGAACTTGCACCGAAAGGAACAGGTAAATCATATATTTTTAGCAATTTAAGTAAATTTGGTTGGTTAATAAGCGGTGGAGTTGTAACAAGGGCAAAATTGTTTCACGACATTCAAAAACAAACAAACGGAATTATAACAATGTATGATTTTGTTGCAATGGACGAAATACAAACAATAAAATTCTCAGACCCCGATGAATTAAAAGGTGCATTAAAAAGCTACTTGGAAGCAGGAACATGCACAGTTGCCAATGTAAGATTATCATCTTTATCCGGTATGATATTACTTGGAAATATACCGTTGTCAGGCAACAAAATACCCTTATCAAAAAAATATTTTAATTCATTACCTGTATTTTTCAAAGAATCAGCATTATTAGACCGTTTTCATGGTTTCATTGAAGGTTGGCAATTACCTCGAATAAAAGAAGATTTAAAAGCAAACGGATATTCTCTTAATGTTGAGTATTTTTCAGAAATATTACATACTCTGAGAAACGTGTCAGATTATAGTTCAATAATAAATGAACTTATCGAAATTCCGAAAAATTCCGATACAAGAGATACAACAGCAATAATAAAACTTGCATCTGCATACTTAAAATTATTTTTTCCAAATGTATCAAAACCGGAAGATATAGACAAAACAGAGTTTTTAAATTATTGTCTTAATCCTGCAATAGAAAAACGAAAAATTATCAGACAACAAATTCATTTAATTGATAGTGAATTTAATAACCAAATACCAGATATAAAGTTACAATGAGATAAAAATATCCAAGAACCATATCAACATATTGCAGACCATGAAAGTCGCAAAAACTTTGACTAAGATTAATACCTAAGTAGTCTTACAAAAGTTTTTCAGCATTTGTTTTTGAACAATTAACTGCATGATAGTGATTTACAAAAATGCGTAAGCCACATTAAATAGGTCGAAGACCTTACATTTCAGTTTAGCTCAATACAAGTATTTTCTTTAATGCATAGCTTCAGTCTGGGCTTATAAAAACTAATAATTTACAAAATATTATTAGTTCTAATTTTATT
>JAOZVK010000596.1 GCA_029938185.1 Bacteroidales bacterium
CATTGAACCATTGAACCATTGAACCATTGAACCATTGTACCATTGAACCATTGAAAGATAAATTATTAAAAAAAAGATGAATACCGAAAAAGAAGAAATAATAAAAAAAAATCTATCCCAAGACATAAAAAAAATTATGACTATGGATAGAAATAAAGAAAACTACGCAAAATTTCAGAATACAATAAAAGATTTAAAACCTAAAAAATGTATTGTTAAATTTGGTTGGGCTTCGGGAAAAGATATTCAGTTCTCTCTTATTTATGAAAAAAATGGAAAAGGAAATCCTTTTGATAAATTTATAGAGGGTATTGAAGACAAAAAAGAAGCATATTATTTTATTAATGGATTACATCCTACTATTTTTCATTTTAACCCGATAAGTATTGTAAATAATGAAACTCATTTAATGTTTATGTTTAAACTTAAACGAGATGAGTAGAGAGAAAAAAACATGCTCTAAATGTAAGAAAGAATATTATTGTGATGAACACCATATTTTACCTAAAGGGATTTTTGGTGATGGCGAAACTGATCGTTTATGTAAAAACTGTCATGATGAGTTCCATATGTATTTAGGATACAAATATTTGAGAAAAAAAAATAAACAAAAAGAAGAATTTTACTTTTATAAGTATTATGCTTGGCTTGCAGGACTTTGTATCGTCATTGGATTTATTATATTGAGCCTAAATTATTAAAAAAAAATGAATACCGAAAAAGAAGAAATAATAATAAAAAATCTATCCCAAGACATAAAACGAATTATGACTATGGATAGAAATAAAGAAAACTACGCAAAATTTCAGAATACAATAAAAGATTTAAAACCTAAAAAATGTATTGTTAAATTTGGTTGGGCTTCGGGAAAATATATAAGTTTTTCACTTATTTATGAAAAAAATGGAAAAAGAAATCCTTTTGATGAATTTATTGAAGGTATTGAAGATAAAGAAGAAACGTATTACTTTATTAATGGCTTATGCCCTACTATTTTTCATTTTAACCCAATGTATGCTGTAAGCGATAAGAAATATTCAATGCTAACATTTAAGCTTATACGATGAAGGGTAGAAAGAAAAAAGTATGTAAAAAATGTAAAAAAGAGTTTTTTTGCGATGAACACCATATTTTACCAAAGGGTATTTTTGGTGAAGGTGAAACAGAACCACTTTGTAAAAATTGTCATTACGAATTACATATATATGTTGGACACAAATATTTACTAAAGAAAAATAAACAAAAAGCATCTTTTTATTTATATAAATATTATGCTTGGCTTGCAGGACTTTGTATCGTCATTGGATTTATTATATTGAGCCTAAATTATTAAAAAAAAATGAATACCGAAAAAGAAGAAATAATAAAAAAAAATCTATCCCAAGACATAAAAAAAATTATGACTATGGATAGAAATAAAGAAAATTATGAAAAATTTCAGAATACAATAAAAGATTTAAAACCTAAAAAATGTATTGTTAAGTTTGGTTGGGCTTCGGGAAAAGCTATAGGATTTACACTTATTTATGAAAAAGAGGGAAACGGAAATCCTTATAATGAATTTATTGAAGGTATTGAAGATAAAGCCAAAGCTTTTCATTTTATTATGGGATTAGCTCCTACTATTTTTCATTTTAATCCAATAACTGTTGTAAATAATGAAACTCATTTAATGTTTATGTTTAAACTTATGAGACATGAGTAAAGATAGAAAAGAATGTGAAAAATGCAAAAAATTACATTATTGTGATGAACATCATGTTTTACCAAAAGGAATTTTTGGCGAGGGTGATACAGTTTTTTTATGTAAAAATTGCCATGATAAATTCCACAGATATTTGGGACACAAATATTTACGAAAATTAAACAAACGAAATGAAGAATTTTACTTTTATAAGTATTATGCTTGGCTTGCAGGACTTTGTATCGTCATTGGATTTATTATATTGAGCCTAAATTATTAAAAAAAAATGAATACCGAAAAAGAAGAAATAATAAAAAAAAATCTATCCCAAGACATAAAAAAAATTATGACTATGGATAGAAATAAAGAAAACTACGCAAAATTTCAGAATACAATAAAAGATTTAAAACCTAAAAAATGTATTGTTAAATTTGGTTGGGCTTCGGGAAAATATATAAGTTTTTCACTTATTTATGAAAAAAATGGAAAAAGAAATCCTTTTGATGAATTTATTGAAGGTATTGAAGATAAAGAAGAAACGTATTACTTTATTAATGGGCTACACCCTACAATTTTTCATTTTAACCCGATAAGTATTGTAAATAACAAAACTCATTTAATGTTTATGTTTAAACTTAAACGAGATGAGTAGAGAGAAAAAAACATGCTCTAAATGTAAGAAAGAATATTATTGTGATGAACACCATATTTTACCTAAAGGGATTTTTGGTGATGGTGAAACTGAACCTTTATGTAAAAATTGCCATGATGAATATCATAGATATTTAGGATATAAATATTTGAGAAAAAAAATAAAAAAAATGAAGAGTTTTATTTTTATAAATACTATAAATGGATTTTAATGTTAAGTATTATCATTGGATTTATAATATCATGCTTTGTCTAAAATCTATAAGATGAATACCGAAAAAGAAGAAATAATAATAAAAAATCTATCCCAAGACATAAAACGAATTATGACTATGGATAGAAATAAAGAAAACTACGCAAAATTTCAGAATACAATAAAAGATTTAAAACCTAAAAAATGTATTGTTAAATTTGGTTGGGCTTCGGGAAAAGCTATAGGATTTACACTTATTTATGAAAAAGACGGAAACGGAAATCCTTATAATGAATTTATTGAAGGTATTGAAGATAAAGCGGAAGCATTTTATTTTATTATGGGATTAGCTCCTACTATTTTTCATTTTAATCCAAGATATACTGTAAGCGACCATCAATATTCGATGTTGTTTTTTAAACTCAAGAAATATGAGTAATGAAAGAAAAGAATGTGACAAATGTAAAAAATTACATTATTGCGATAAACATCATATTTTACCATAAGGAATTTTTGGCAAGGGTGATACAGTCTTTTTATGTAAAAATTGCCATGATGAATTTCACAGATATTTGGGATATAAATATCTACGAACAATAAACAAACAAAATGAAGAATTTTATCTTTTAAAATACCTTCGTTGGTTTGTAGGACTTTGTATCGTCATTGGATTTATTATATTGAGCCTAAATTATTAAAAAAAAATGAATACCGAAAAAGAAGAAATAATAAAAAAAAATCTATCCCAAGACATAAAACGAATTATGACTATGGATAGAAATAAAGAA
>JAOZVK010000139.1 GCA_029938185.1 Bacteroidales bacterium
TAATTTATTAGCATTTTGCAAAAATAGGTCTTTATTATTAATATTCAAACATCTGAGTTATTAAAAATCATCATGTAGAGTAGTAAAATTATCAAAACTTAATAAAAAATTATTCTATTGTATTAAAACTTTTGTATGGGTGCTTATATTTCCGTTTAGGCAATTCACAATAAATAATTAGCCAATTTGCACGCAGGTATTTTAAGCTTTAACAATTCAAAAAATACGATAATATCGGGAATATTTGAGTGTTTTTTGAAGCCGTTAAAGGTTAAAATAACAAATGCAAATGGTTAATTAAGGTCTTCGACCTATTTAATGTGGCTTACACATTTTTATAAATTGCTATCATGTAGCTAATTGTACAAAAACAAATGCTGAAAAACTTTTGTAAGACTACTTATTATTTGTGATTTGCCTTATACTGAATATGTATTTATTGATAAATAATTACTTCCGTATAAGAGCATATTATTTATATCAACCCAGATTACCATCGAGGCTAGCTATATATCATGCCCAAAGGTATTTAACTTTCGTATATTTATAAATTTTTCATCTATTATTTAAACTGTTAGCTAAAAAACATTAAAAATGAAACTTGCCCTCTTTTATATTAATAGATTTATCTAAAATGAATTTGATGTAAGTAATTTTCATTTGTTTTTCAAGATAAATTTTTTCATAGTGAGTTTTTATTGATAAGATATCGTTCGAAATATTAGAGCAATACAAATCATCTGTAAATTCAATTATTTTCAGTTTATTTCTACTAAGCAAAGTTTTTGTATATTTATGTAATATGTTACTATCTGTTTTTAAATGAATAATACAATCATCAACTACAATTTTTTGATATAAACTTAAAAACCTTGATGAACTTAGTCTTTTTTTTACTTTTTTTAACTGGGGGTCAGGAAATGTAATCCAGATTTCACTAACTTCATTTGACAAAAAAAATGAGTTAATATTTTCGATACTCATTCTTACAAAAGCAACATTATACAGTTTTTGTTCAGTTGCATCTTTACTACCTTTCCAAATACGAGCTCCTTTTATATCAATTCCTATATAGTTTTTGTTTGGATTTTTTTTTGCCAAAGCTATTGTATATTCTCCTTTTCCACAGCCAAGTTCAAGAACAATCGGGTTGTTATTTTTGAAATAATCTCTATTCCATTTTCCTTTTAGTATAAAATCGTTGTTTAGAATATCATAATAAGAAGGTTCAAAAACATTATTAAATGTTTTCATTTCTTCAAAGTGTTGTAATTTTCTTTTAGTCATTTTATTTATAAAAAATGGCTCTTTGAGCCTTTTTAAGTTGTCTTACAAAAGTTTTTGCCATTTACATTTTGTAATCAATTATATGATAGTAGTTTATAAAAACACGCAAGCCACATTAAGTCGAAGACCTTACCTTGCTTATACCTAAATAATCCTAAATTATATAAAAAGAAAAAAAGCCGCACAAAATGCAGCTTTTATATAGTGTTGTGGTATAAAATCCACAAATTTATTTCAGTTTTTAATTAATCAATAAAAGATTTTGCCTATTGCAATAAAGAGTGAACCTATCAAGCGTAAGCAACATTAAAAAGGTCGTAGACCTTTAATCTTTTACTTTTGCAACTAAATATTCTCTGTTTAATCTGGCAATATGTGCAATAGAAATTCCCTTAGGACATTCAACTTCACAAGCTCCTGTATTACTGCAATTACCAAAACCAAGTTCATCCATTTTTGCAACCATATTCTTAGCTCTTATGCTTGCCTCAATTTTACCTTGTGGCAGTAAAGCCAATTGTGATACTTTTGCAGCAACAAACAACATTGCAGAAGAGTTCTTACAAGTAGCTGCACATGAACCACAACCAATACAAGCTGCTGCATCCATTGCTTCGTCAGCATCAGGTTTAGCTATTGGTATAGCATTGGCATCAGGAATACCTCCAGTTGAAATAGAAACAAAACCACCTGCTTGCATTATTTTATCATATGCAGTTCTATCAACCATCAAATCTTTTATTACTGGAAAGCCTCCTGCTCTCCAAGGTTCAATAGATATTGTTTCTCCATCTTTAAAAGTTCGCATGTGTAATTGACATGTTGTTATTTCTGTATCAGGGCCATGTGCTCTTCCGTTTATAAACAAGCTACACATACCACAAATACCCTCTCTACAATCATGGTCAAAAGCTACAGGCTCTTTACTCTCGTTTACAAGTTGTTCGTTTAGAACATCAACCATTTCGAGAAAAGAGCTATCAGTAGATATATTTTTGACTTCATATATTTCAAATTTTCCTTTTGTCTTGGCATTCAGCTGCCGCCATACTTTCAATTTGAGATTTATAGTTTTTGAAGACATATTATTTTTTTTTAAATTTTCTTAAAATAAGCACTAAGGTCTTCGACCTATTTAATACTGTTAGATGCATGCTATATTAATAAATACCTTATAAAATGTGGGAAAATTTTTGTTACTACTTTGTGCTATTTATTGTTTCAAAAAAGATTTTCCTTACTCAAGGTATTTAGCTTTTAGCTTTTATAATTACACAATATTAAGTTTTTATTCTTTAAATATTATATTGTAGTCAAAACAGCTAAAAGCTAATAGCCAATTATGCAGTTTTATAATTACGTGTTTTTACTTCAATTTCTTCATATTTAAGTGGCTCTTTGTGTAATTCTGGTTCTTTTCCGTCACCTTTATACTCCCAAGCCGAAACAAACATATAATCGCTATCATTTCGTTCTGCTTCACCATCTTCTGTTCTAAACTCAGTTCTGAAATGTCCACCACATGATTCTTCACGAGTCAAAGCATCTCTTGCCATAAGTTCACCTATTTCTAAAAAGTCGGCTACACGGTTTGCTTTTTCAAGTTCAACATTTACTGTATCTGTTTCTCCAGGGATTTTTAAATCTTCCCAAAACTCTTTACGTATTTGTTGAATTTCTGCAATTGCTTCTTTTAAACTTTTCCCGTTTCTTGCCATACCTACTTTATCCCACATAACTTTACCAAGTCGTTTGTGAAACGAATCAACAGATTGTTTGCCTTTTATATTCATTAATTTATCAACATGTACTTTTACAGCTTTTTCGGCTTCGATAAATTCTTTTTGTGTTTTTGGATCCATTCTTGGAGTATCAAACTCATATGCCAAATAGTTTTGTATTGTGTATGGTAATACAAAATAACCGTCAGCAAGACCTTGCATTAATGCTGAAGCTCCAAGTCGGTTTGCGCCATGGTCTGAAAAGTTGGCTTCACCTGCTGCAAATAATCCTGGTACTGATGTTTGTAGTTCATAATCTACCCAAATACCTCCCATTGTGTAATGTATTGCGGGGAATATTTTCATAGGTGTTTTGTATGGATTATCATCTGTTATTTTTCCATACATTTGGAATAGGTTTCCATATCTTGCTTCAATAACATCTTTTCCAAGTCTTTCTATTGCGTATTTAAAGTCAAGAAAAACTCCTTCTTTTTTTGGATTATTTTCAATACCAAAGCCGGCATCGGTTCTTTCTTTGGCTGCTCTTGCTGCAACGTCTCTTGGTACAAGGTTCCCAAATGCAGGATAGCGTCTTTCTAAATAAAAATCTCTATCTTCATCAGGTATATCCTCTGCTCGTTTTGTTCCTTCGCGAACTGCTTTTGCGTCTTCTATTTTCTTTGGAACCCAAATTCTACCATCGTTACGTAAACTTTCGCTCATTAGTGTTAATTTTGATTGAAAATCTCCGTGTTGAGGTATTGCTGTTGGGTGAATTTGTACAAAACAAGGATTAGCCATATATGCTCCTTTTTTATATGCTTTCCATGCTGCACTACCATTTGAACCCATTGCATTTGTCGATAAAAAGAATACGTTTCCGTAACCTCCTGTGGCAAGTACAACTGCATGTCCAAAATGACTTTCTATTTTTCCATCGGTAAGATTTCTGGTAACAATTCCTCTTGTTTTACCATCTACTATTACCAAATCCATTAGCTCTGTTCTGTTGTACATTTCTACATTTCCAAGTCCAATTTGGCGACTTAATGCACTGTATGCTCCAAGAAGAAGTTGCTGACCTGTTTGTCCTCTTGCATAAAATGTTCTTGAAACAAGTGCTCCACCAAACGACCTGTTGTCTAACAATCCGCCATAGTCTCTTGCAAAAGGAACACCTTGAGCAACTGATTGGTCAATGATACTATTACTAACTTCTGCCAGACGATATACATTTGATTCTCTTGCTCGGTAATCGCCTCCTTTTATTGTGTCATAAAACAATCGGTATACAGTATCTCCATCATTTGGATAATTTTTTGCTGCATTTATACCTCCTTGTGCTGCAATACTATGCGCTCTACGAGGGCTGTCTTGGTAACAAAAATTCTTTACTCTAAATCCTAATTCAGCTAAACTTGCAGCAGCAGCTCCACCGGCTAGTCCGGTTCCTATAACTATCACATCTATTTTTCGCTTGTTTGCTGGATTAACTAAGTTTTGATGGGCTTTGTAATTACTCCATTTGTCTTTGAGTTTTCCTTCAGGTATTTTTGAATCTAATTTTGCCATAATATTATAATCTAAGGTCTTCGACCTATTTATTGTTGCTTACGCAAAAAAGTAACAAACTGTGCTTCTGAATGTATTTATAAAAAAAACAAAAACACTTGTATGGGTGCTAAACAACTTAAATTAGCTTAAAAAATTAATTAATTACTAAAAATTAAAAAGTAAAGAGGGATTATAGAAAATCCTGCTGCAATAAATACTGCATATAAACTTCCTAATACTTTTAGTCGCTTTTTCCATAAGTCGTTACTCAATCCCAGTGTTTGGAATGCTGACCAAAATGCGTGATTTAAATGCAAGCCTAATGCTACAACTCCTACAATATAGAGCAAACAATAAACAATACCCAAGGTTCCTGCTGTAAAAAGCCCTGCTACTAAGGCATATGAATTATGCATCATTACACCATCAACACTTACTTCTGCCAATAATGTATCGCCAGAAATTTTCATTTTCCAGAAAAAGTTAATGATATGGATTACTAAAAATACTAATACAAATGTTCCTAATACATACATGTTTCTTGATGTCCATGTACTACTTTCTTTCTGATTTACTTTACTGTATTTATTGGGTGTTGCTTTTTGATTTTGGAGTGTTAAAATGGAAGCATAAATAATATGCACCAAAAATCCAAGTGTTAACATTGGTTGCATTATTTGTATTATAGGATTTGTATCCATAAAATGCACAACAATATTATAAGCATTTTCGCCAAACAGTAAAGCCAAATTTGCAAATAAGTGTACCAGCAAGAATGTTATTAAAAACAATCCTGATATACTCATTAAAAATTTCTGACCAATCGAAGATTTTAAAAAACTACTCATAAGGCTAATTTTTAACTGTTTTTTAATTTTGATTTAATTAATAATTCTCAAAAATACTTATTAAACAAAACAAAGTATATGTTAATTAACATACATTGTCTAATTTTTATAAATTCTAAATAAGATAGATGTGTTAATGCCTATTAAGTAAATTTCAAATGTTTTACTGATTGACCATTATTGATAAGTTCAAGCAAAGAATCAATACCTATTTTCAGGTGGTCTCTAACATAGTTATCAGTAACCAATCTATCACTTTTTATAGTTTTAACTCCTCTTGGGGTCATTGGTTGATCAGATACAAGAAGTAAAGCTCCTGCTGGTATTTCATTTCTGAAACCTACTATGAAAATTGTGGCAGTTTCCATGTCAATTGCCATAGAACGAGTTTTTCTCAAATATTTTTTGAATCTTTTATCATACTCCCATACACGTCTATTTGTAGTGTATACTGTGCCTGTCCAATAGTCTCGCTTATGGTCTCGAATAGTAGATGATATAGCTCTTTGTAGATTAAAGGCAGGTAGTGCAGGTATTTCTGGAGGAAGATAATCATCAGACGTTCCTTCACTTCTTATTGCTGCAATTGGTAGAATTAAATCTCCAACTTTGTTTTTCTTTTTTAAACCTCCACATTTACCTAAAAACAATACTGCTTTTGGGTGAACAGCACTAAGCAAGTCCATAATAGTAGCTGCATTTGGACTTCCCATACCAAAATTTATTAGTGTAATTCCATTTGCTGATACACTTGGCATAGTCGAATCTTCACCAACTATTGGAGCATTATACCATTCTGAAAACAAATCAATGTAATGATCAAAATTTGTTAAAAGTATATATTTATTAAAATCGTCAAGTTTCCTACCTGTATATCTGGGTAGCCAATTGTTTACTATCTCTTCTTTTGTTACCATTTTTCTATAATATATTTTGAGGTCTTTGACCTGTTATAAAATTGTTTTAGTTTGATATTTAGTAATATGCATTAATTTTACTTGAGTAAATTGAAAATATTAAGTTCCTTTATTAGTTTGGCTACCAGTATAAGTTAGACGCTTTTTAAACGCAAAGTTGTACAAAGTTTTACGCAAAGGTTCACTTTAACTTTATGGTTAAAACCACCTGAAAAACAAGAAAATCCAACCTTACGTAGGTGACCATTAATTCTAAAATATCTTAATAAACTTTAAGAACCATAAAATTTATATTATATTTGTGTTTTTCGAATATCTTTTTTACATTAAAATAATTTTATAATTTAAAATGTTTGATATAAATTTACTTAAATATCTAAAAAGCTTGAAAGTTAAAAAAATTAAGCAAAGTAAATATATTTTTGACATAATACGAAAAAAATATATAAAATTAACTCCTGAAGAAAGTGTAAGACAAAGTTTTATACAATTCCTAATTAAAGAAAAAAACTATAAAAAAAGTTTGTTTAGAGTTGAAATACAATTAGAGATTAATAAAAAAATACTTCGTCCTGATATTGTTATCTACGACAAATTTGGAAAAGCTGTTATGGTTGTTGAATGTAAAGCTCCCAATATAAATATTGATAGTAATGCTATTGAACAAATAAAAAGATATAATTTGATTTTAAAAGTTAAAAATCTAATTATTGTTAATGGATTAAAATGTATAGTATTAAAATATGACAATCATTGTAACGATTTTATTACTCGTAATGAAATCCCAGATTACAGCGAACTTATGAATTGTTAAAAAAAGCGGCTACATGTATAGTATTGGACATTATTTTATTTTTGACAAGATTTACAGGATTGATTTTTATCCTGTTACGAAATACTTGATAAACAAGACTGTCCAACTTCTGACGGGTAGCCAAAAAAGCTTTATTTTTTATCTCTCAAATTATTTGGATAGTCAGTTATTATTCCATCAACACCAAGATTGATTAGTTTTAATGCTTTTAATGAATCATTTACAGTGTATAAATTTATTTTCTTACCCATCTTGTGAATTTTGTCAATAACTCTTTTGGTTGCAAATGGATAGTTAAAACTTATTTCCTTTACATAATCATAATCTTCTAAACTATTGGTATTTATGGTTAGGTCATAAAAAAATGGAAGTAAAGGTAAGTCACCTACAAATAGTTTGTGTAGTTCAACAATAGGATCTATTTCGTGAACTTTCTCCAATGCTTTGTCATTAAATGAATGTACTATTACCCAACTATAAGCTGAGTATTTTTTTATTAAATCAATAGTTCTTCTTTCAATTCCTTGATAATACTCATTACCTGCTTTTATTTCGATAACTAAAACTGTTTTTCCATCTATTAATTTAAGTACTTGCTCTAATGTGGGAACTTTTTCGTTTTTAAATTTTTCATCAAATTTTACACCAGCACTATATTTTAGTATTTCGTTGTAATTTAAATCTTTAACAATCCCCTTTCCATCGGTTGTTCTGTCTAATGTTTTATCGTGTAATACAATTACTACAGAATCCTTTGTTTGTTGAATATCTATTTCAACCCTATCAATTTTATATTCCATTGCTTTTTTAATTGATGCTAAAGTATTTTCAGGAGCCAATCCGGCTGCACCTCTGTGTCCTGTAACAACAATTTTTTTAGAATTTATTTTTGTACTTCCTGAATAATAAATAGGTGAAATTGTAAAAAATACATAAATAAAAATAATTAATACTATTGATAGTGTTATTGTTATCTTTTTTTTCATATGAGTAGTGTATTAAAACATAAATTTATTAAGTTTATAAATGTAATAATTCGACAGGATTTACAGGATATTTTAAACATGTAAATCCTGTAAATCTTGTCTAAATAATACTAAAGAAACTTATGACTTGTTTCAGTAGGGTTAATTATTATACATAAAACTTTCAATGCAAATATATAAAATATAATTGTAATCAAAATAATTTTTACTGGTTACTTATTCAATTTTTTGGATTTTTGAGTTTTTTTATGTTATTTTGGAAAAGATAATTTTATTGTTGTAGAATGTCA
The DNA here is from genome assembly GCA_029938185.1 of Bacteroidales bacterium. Classification (GTDB taxonomy): domain Bacteria; phylum Bacteroidota; class Bacteroidia; order Bacteroidales; family JAOZVK01; genus JAOZVK01. Next base: position 8,421 of record JAOZVK010000139.1, read on the forward strand.
GTCGATTAGGTGAAGGGAATGAGTTTGAGTGTAAATAAACTCTGAGAGCATCCTTTTTTACTTTCACTTAACTAAGGTTTTCTAACTTAAAAAGGTAACTTAAATCAATTAATATGAATTATATTAAAAATAAACACATCACTATTCCCCTTTGGTTTTTTGATATTAAATATAATAATAAAATTACACCTGACGAAAAAAAGTATAATCTAATTGAAACAGGTTCAAATTGTCAAGTTTTTGCTTACGAATTACTAAGATATAATAAATTATTTGTACCAAATTACAGATCAAGCGAATTATGGAGTGATATAGAATATTCAAGAATAATATTTACTAACTTTAAACCATTAGATATACTTTTTTTTAATAAAACAGATAAGCCATTTGGTGCACATCTTGGAGTTTATATTGGCAACGATAATATAGTACATAATTCTAAAAAGATTGGAAAACCAATAGTTTGGAAAATAGGTGAATTTTTAATGAAATCAGAATATAAAGTGTTTATTGGTGGTAAACGTTTTCAAAAAACTATAAAATATGTCGAAGACCTTAATTCGTAATTTATAATTAGTCATTTCCTTACTTAAGAATATTGGGCTACACGTTTAGTATTGGACATTATTTTATTTTTTGACAGGGATTTACAGGATTGATTTTTATCCTATTATGAAACACCTGATAAACATCACCGTTCAACTTTACATAGGTAGCCGAATATTGTATCACATACAAAAAATGAACAAACGGTATACAATGCTGTTAATTTTTTTATTTTCTTTTATTAATATCTTTTCTCAAAAAAAAAGCTATACTTTAAACTATATAATAAATGACTCGGTAGTACTTAAAAAAAAATTAAATAAGAGACTTTTAGAAAAAATAAAAGATACTAATAGGATTAATGATAGGATAAACAACTTTATAAATAAACTGCAAAGTAGCGGATATTTAGAGCTTAGAATTGATAGTTTGTTAAAAATAAAACATAACTATATCTGTTATTTGAGCTTTGGGAATCAATATTTTTATTCAAAAATATCTTTTGAAAATATCGACAAAAAAATCCTTAAAAAACTAAGAATAAAAAGCTCGTACTTTGAAAAAAAAGCTTTTAATTATTTTTATATAGAAAAAATAAAGCAAAAAATAATAAACTATTATGAAAATAATTCCTTTCCGTTTGCTAAAATAGAAACTCCTAAATTTAGAATTAATGATAATAAAATTGATGCTACCTATAATATTGTTAAAGGAAGCAAAATAATAATTAAAGATATTATTGTAAAAGGAAGTGCAGGTGTTTCTAAAAGCTTTATCGAAAATTATATTGATATAAAAACAGGTGAAAAATATAATGAAGAAAAAATAAAAAAAATAGATAACAAAATTGATAATCTTAATTTTCTTGCAAGTATTAAATCAAGTCAAATTGAGTTTTTTAAACAATATGCAAAACTATACTTGTATATAAATGAAAAAAAATCTAATAGTTTTAGCGGAATTGTAGGTTTTTCGACAAAAAACGAAAATGATAAATTAATGTTTACAGGAAATATTAAATTATCATTACGAAATGTATTTCATAAAGGCGAAAATATTAATTTATATTGGGATAAAACTCTTGAAAATAATCAAAGTATAAAAATTAGTTTTGCTCATCCTTATTTGTTTTCTTCGCTTTTTGGTATTAATTTAAAGTTCAAATTTTTTAAAATTGATAGCTCCTATCTAAAATTTAATTATAATTTAGGAATTAATTATCAGTTAAATACCAACGAATTTTTTGAATTTTTTGTTGATTATGAATATTCAGCTGTTTTATTGAAAGATGAAATTACAAATAATAATATTGAAAATTATAAAGCACAACTATATGGTGTAAAATATAGTATAGAAAGATTGGATTACAAACTAAATCCACAAAAAGGTTATTCGATAGGATTGCAAATAAGTGGGGGAAACAGAACAGCTAAAACAAATGATAAACAAAACAAAATAAAAGCAAAATCAATATTTCAGTTCTATATTCCCATTGCTAATAGTTTTGTAGTAAGGCTAAAAACTTATAATGCATTTATGTATACCAAAGATTCTTTGTATTACAACGAACTATTTCAGATTGGAGGCTTAAATTCAATACGTGGTTTTGATAGTAACTCAATAAAAGCATCAGCTTTTACAATAAACACATTAGAATTAAGATATATTTTAGATAAAAATTCTTCTATATATGCTTTTTATGATATGGCTTATTATGAAAAAAAAACAAATAATAAATTAGTTACAGATATACCTTTTGGTTTTGGAATTGGATTTAATATAAATACAAAGTCTGGAATATTTTCATTTAATTATTCTTTGGGCAAACAATTTGATAATAAACTGAAATTGAATAACACAAAAGTACATTTTGGATATATAACAATTTTTTAAGGTCTTTGAGCTTTTTATAGTTGCTTACGCATTAGTATAAAGACGACATAATCAAGAGGTTATGAATAGGTGAATATCGAAAAACTTTTGTAACAGTACTTAAAAGTAAAATTTTTAACCTAATTTAGTATAACGGTACTTATTAAAATGCGTAAGCAATATTAAATAGGTCGAAGCCCTTAGTTTTTATTGACACTTCAACTTTAATTATGGCAACATTAATAGAAAATCCGGTTTTAAAAGATTATCAAAATTATATTAAAGATATTTGTAAAGAGCGTGGGTGGGATAAAAATAGTCATCTTGAGTTATTTCTACTATTTTCAGAAGAAATTGGCGAATTGGCAAGAGCAATAAGAGACCACGAGGGGCTTTATGTTGAAAAAAATAGAACAAGAAATAAAGCCGAACTTGAAAGCGAATTTGCAGATGTTTTTGCATATCTATTGGATTTGGCAAACTATTTTGATATAGATATGGAAACAGCATTTAGAAATAAAGAAAAAAAAAATGCAAAACGTGTATGGTCAAGTAAATAAGATATTCAATGGTTCAATGGTTCAATGGTTCAATGGTTCAATGGTTCAATGGTTCAA
>JAOZVK010000597.1 GCA_029938185.1 Bacteroidales bacterium
TTTTTTATTAGTTCCTAAAATGTTTTTTTATTTTGTTAGTAAGTTTTTTCGCCCTCGAAAGGGCATAAGCAACACAAAAAAAAAAAAGAATAAAATTAGAACTAAGGTCTTCGACCTATTTAATGTGGCTTACGCTTTTTTGTATACAGATGAATTACAGTTGATTGGATAAATGTGAATACCGAAAAACTTCGACAATCACTTATTCATAACTTTATGATTAAATTGTCTTTATGCTGATACGTAAGCAACTATAAATAGGTCGAAGACCTTAATATAGGACATGTTTTAAGCCACAACATTATTATTAAAAACTGTAATTTTTTTAACAATGCGAAATAATAATATTTTCAAAGAAGAATTACAAATTTCTGAAAGAGTATCTAAAGCCTCTTTTTGATATTTTTCGAGCATATTGTGAGTTTTTTCAATAGCTTTTTCATGTTTTGCCAATTCATAAAGTTTTTCAGAAGCATTTGTATCACCCGATTCTATATTATTAATAAGTAATTTAACTTTATCTTTCATATTTTCGGATAAAATTGCTGTTACTAATGAAGGGCTTAAAACATTAATATCCTTAATATTATTTTCTATTTTAAAATCCTCCAAATCATCTTTTATTTGGTAGGCAATACCAAGTGCATTACTATATTTTGTTAAAGTATTTAGTATTTCGTTGTTTGAGTTTGCCAATACTGCACCAAATTTTAGTGCAACTTCAAAAGCAGGAGAGGTTTTATTACTAAAAATATTCAAAATTTCGGGAATATTTAAAATATCATTTGTTTTTTGCCACAAAAGTTCTTGCCCTTGTCCAAAACACAGGTCTCGGTGTCCTATTGCAGCTATTTTCAACAGCTTTTGAATTTGTTTTGCATTTGCTCCCGATTGTGCAATCATCTGATATCCATAGCCTGTTAATAAATCACCAATATTTATTGCAATAGGAATTCCGTGTTGTTCGTGCAATGTTTTTTGTTTATATCTTTCGGTATCTTCATCAACAATATCGTCGTGAACTAATGATGCTTTGTGAAAACATTCAACCGCAACAGCTAATTTCATTAAAGTATCTTCCGATATATTTTTTTCTTTTTCGATGGTTTTATAAATACTAACCATAATCAACGGTCGCCAATGCTTCCCCCCAGATGCGAGCCATTGATTTGCAATTTTAGCAGTTTTATTGTTCACACCAAATAGTTTATTTATATTCTCTAAACTAAACCATTCATAAATCTCATTTCGTATTTGTTCTAAGTTTATTCTTTCCTTATTACTACTATCAGTATCTATGACAGGAATTACTTCGTTTATCCATTTATTATCAACACTTGAGTCTTTACAATCTGAGTTATAAAGAGGTATAGCAATTGAAGGAATTGCTGCATCAACTGCCAATTGAAATGATTTTTCGATGGATTCCATACACGCAATTCCAATTATACACTCAACACTTCCCGATTTTAGCAACATTGTAACTGGAGGAGTTCCAGCACTTACAATCGTATGGTATCCTAAAATTTCTGCATCGGTCGTAAAACTTCCAATATTACAACTTCCGCACAATTCGCACAAAAGTCCAAGAGCATCAAATTTTGCATTACATGCATTGGTACTACGCATGCATTTAGGTAACAAAAGTATACGTTTCTCAAAAGGAATTTGTGCCACAACTGGCATCCACGAATAATTATTTATTATAACTGCCAGCAACTTTATATATGAATAATATTCAGGATATTTTGATACAATATTTTTAGAATGAAATATCAGTTCATCTTTTTGTAAAGGTGGTGTCAGTTTTTTTTTTAATACATATTTTTCAACAATCTGACGTATTTTTGTTAATTCAATAGTCGATTGTGGAATTTCGTTTCCTATTTCTTCAATTTGTCTTGTTTTGTTTGTCATTATTATACAATAAATTTTGGCTATTTGAGCCTTTTAAATTGTTTAAGGTATTCGACTTATTTAATGTGGTTTTCATGTTCTTACAAACAGTTATCATATAGTAATTTAATAAAATATAAATATCGAAAAGTTTACTTTTGCCATAACTTTTTTGACAAAGATAATAAAAAGAACTGAATTAATCCATTACCGAATAATTGAAGCTTTTAAAGTATATGTCTAAAAACTTTTAAGTAATTAACAATTAATAATGGATAATTAATAATTCTGTTTATGGTTGATAAACAGTACAATAAAAATTCACTTTATTAAATTACCCAAATTAACATCATTTTATAAAAACATGTTTTAAGAACTCTAAGTTTTTTATTATTTTTGTACAAAATATTTTTTATGTATAATTAACCTGATTTTTTTCATATATTAAGGTTAAGAACTAATAAATAAAAAGTGTTTGATTTGTCTAAATTATTTTGGAATTATTACCATTTTACAAAAGTTGCTAATAATTAGTTATTTAGTTTTTTAAAATGTAATATGTGTTAAATAATAATGAAAAATCGGACAGTTTCAGTTTAACAGTTCCTTACACAAAGTGTTTTAGATATTTTTATTAAGGTCTTCGACCTATTTATAGTTGCTTACGCATTAGTACAAAGATAATTTAATCAGTAAGTTATGAATAGATAAATGTCGAAAAACTTTTGTAACAGTACTTTATTACAATATTATAATAAATAGGTCAAATGACCTAATATGTTTTTATATAGATATTATTCAAAAAATAAATTATGGAAAATATAATACTATTTATAAGTGGAGCAGAAATTTTCATTATATTGTTAGTTGTCTTAATTTTATTTGGTGCAAAAAAAATACCCGAAATAGCTAAAGGTTTGGGAAAGGGAATGAAAGAATTTAAAAAAGCTACCGATGATATTAAAAAGGAAATAAATGATGTAGATGTAACAAAAGATATTAGAGAAATTAAAGATAATATAAAAAATGGCTTATAGTAAATCATAAGCTTTTGTTATTTTACAAAAAAAACATGCATAAGGTCTTTGACCTATTAATGTTTACGCGTACCATAAATCTTTATGATACAATTAATTGTACAAAAATAATATCATAAAATTTTTGTAGGGCTACTATATGATGATTTAAGGAATATGGACTATCCTTTTAAAGTTGGACAGTGTTGAATATTAATTTGTTATAATATATATGTAAGGGTAAATCGGTCAGACCAGTGTGCTTTTGTACAGCTTTTGAGTGTTTTTTGAAGCCGTTAAAGGTGAAAATAACAAGTGCAAATGGTTAATTAGTGTCCATCCGTAAAGTCAATAAAATCGCAAAGCGATGACCTATTGGTAACCCACGATGGTAATCG
>JAOZVK010000598.1 GCA_029938185.1 Bacteroidales bacterium
TCGACATTTTATATTCGATATAAATCTTTCATTTTAATTTGCCATTGTTTTTGTTAAATTTGACGCTTTTTGTGAGTTCTGAATATCAATACTTCCAGCAATTGGAATTACCTGTGATACTTTTACAAATTTTTCAACAATTTTTCGATTAAATTCTACTTTCTGGCTGTTTTCTGCTCCAAATTTAAGCTCAGCAATTGTAATCTCTGAAATAAAAAATTTTTGTTTACCAACTGCTTGCAATTTTTCTTTTAGCCCGAACTTTCCATTGATAAAAAAAATACACATATCTGTATCAAGTAGATAATTTATAATAATTCTATATTTTTATCTGTGAAACAACGTGATTTCCTTATTTCTTCAACTTGTTGTTCTGCTGATTTATCAGAAATAAATGCTCCAAAACAATCAAAAAAGTCATCTGTTTCTGTTTCTTCTTTTTCAAGAAGTGAACTTGAAAGCCAGTTTATTAATTCTATTTTCGTTCTTCTATTCATATTTTTGAAAAACCATGAATAATTTTGTATAAATGAATGTGTCTTTAACATAATTTTGCTTTTTTTAACAAAGGTAACACTTTTTATGTTTTAGTTTAACCGTTGTTTATTTAAAAAAATGATTTTATTAATGTGGCTGTGAGAGATGCAATCTTGGCATTTTTTTTTAACATTTACAAATGGATTTAATAAATTACACCAACTTTTTGAACTGAAACGCACACGTATGACGCTTGGCTACAAACAAATTTGCTAAATTATTACTTTAAATAAAGCCTGATAGTCCACAGTCTATGACTTCCTAACCTACGAAAATATAATAATCGTATAATTAACTATATATAAATAATTCAAAAAAAATTGCAAGAAAATAAAAATTACTCCATCTTGCAGTCAAAATATTAATTATGCTACAAACATTATTTCCCGTATTTCCAGAAGAGGTAAGCTATCTTAATTCAGAAATAGCTGTAAAAACGATTGAAGATGTAGTTTACTATTTTAACGGAGTTATGCCTATTTATAAACATGAAAAAGATGATTATAAAAGTTTTCGCTACATAAGTAGTCAATTAAGCACCCATACAAAAGTTTTTACCTATTTAGTATAGAGCTTACTTTTTGAAATACCGTTTATTATATATCTTGCGTAAGCAACATTAAATAGGTCGAAGACCTTACATGATTTGGGTAATGTTAAACAAGTTGATTTAGTGAAATTTTTTAAAGTAAGTCCTGAAAGTGTAAAACGTTGGGTTAAAGTATATAGAAAAAAGGAACCTATGGATTTTTTAAAACAAAAAAATTAGAAAAGAAAGGACATGTTTTGACAAAAGAGATTTTATTAAAAATACAAACATTGTTGAATACTGGAAAAAGCATCAGTCTAATAGGCAAAGAATTAGAAATAAAAGCCAGATACTATAAGAAAAACAATCAGTGATGGTCGCTTAACAAAACCAGATATTGAAAATGAACCAAAAAGTACTCAAGCTTTAAAAACCCAAAGTGCAAGGAATATAGAAGATAGTAAAGTAACAAAAGGTATGGCTTGTACAAACGTAGAAGGCAGAATTGATGTTATTGTAAAAAAAAGTAGCAACACCAGAATTTGTCGATAACATAAGTGGTATTACAAAAGTTTTTCGACATTTGTTTTTTGTTAAATTGCATATTTTGACCTAAGCAAGATATAAAGACTCTAAAAGCCTAATAAAATGCTAATTTATACAAGTATGTGTTAGCAAAATTGGATAGCACTTTGTGCTAAAATAATAATTATAAAACTGGTCAATGACCTTAAAATATATTAAAAATGAAATTACCTTTTGCAGAATCATATAAAATAAAAATGGTTGAATCCATTAAAAAAAGTACTTATGAAGAAAGACAAAAATGGATTAAAGAAGCTAATTATAACTTGTTTAATCTAAAAAGTAGTCAAGTATTTATTGATTTACTAACCGACTCGGGAACAGGAGCAATGAGTGACAAACAATGGTCGGAAATGATGATAGGCGATGAGAGTTATGCCGGTGCTTCATCGTATTATAAAATGAAAGATGCTATTAAAAACATTTTAGGTTTCGACTATTTTTTACCAACACATCAAGGTAGGGCGGCAGAGAATGTTTTGTTTTCAGCAACCGTAAACGAAGACGATGTTGTTCCTGGAAATACACACTTTGATACAACCAAGGGGCATATTGAGTTTAGAAAAGCAACAGCAATTGATTGTACTATTGACGAAGCATTTGATACTTCAGTATTTCACCCTTTTAAAGGAAATATTGATTTAAGTAAGCTTGAAAATGTGTTGAAACAATATCCTAAAGAGAAAATACCTTTTATAATTCTGACAATAACATGTAACTCGTCGGGGGGACAACCTGTTTCGATGAAAAACATCAAAGATGTTAGCAAATTAGCAAAAAAATATGATGTTAAGATTATTTTCGATTCAGCAAGATTTGCCGAAAATGCATATTTTATAAAAATAAGAGAAGAGGAATATAAAGACAAATCAATTAAAGAAATTGTTAAAGAAATGTTTTTATATTCGGACGGAATGACAATGAGTAGCAAGAAAGATGCTATTGTAAATATGGGAGGATTTATTGCATTAAGAGACGAAGATATTTTCAAAAAAGCAGCAGTATTTAATATCTTATATGAAGGTTTTATCACATACGGAGGTATGTCGGGTAGAGATATGAGTGCTTTGGCACAGGGGCTTGACGAAGGAACAGAATTTGATACATTAGAAGCAAGAATTAATCAAGTATATTATCTTGGAAATAAATTAAAAAAATATAATATTCCTGTGCAGGAACCATTTGGTGGTCATGCAATATTTATTGATGCAAAAAAGTTTTTACCTAATATTAATAAAGAAGAGTTTCCAGCTCAAACTCTTGCAGTTGAGTTATATATAGAGGCAGGAATTAGAGGTGTAGAAATTGGTGCAATTATGGCTGACAGAGACCCGATAACAAGAGAAAACCGGTATCCAGAACTTGAACTGGTTCGATTAGCAATTCCAAGACGTACATATACAAAAAATCATATGGACTATATTGCAGTTGCTATTAAAAACGTTTTCGATAGAAAAGACCCTATAAATAAGGGAGTAAAAATAGTTGATGAAGCCCCTATTTTACGTCATTTTACTGTTAAACTAGAAAGAATTTAAAAATTCATGAAATAATAAATGATACTCCTGAAAACTATCAGTTCAAGGTTTTTTAAGGTCTTTGACTGGGGTGTTAATAATTGGGGGTTTTTAGCCCTGAAAAATCAT
>JAOZVK010000140.1 GCA_029938185.1 Bacteroidales bacterium
AGAATGCTAAATATCTTATTTTTAGTATCTTTTAAGTTCGTAAAGTAGAATTAAACATCATGCGAAAGCAATATTAAAAAGGTCGAAGACCTTAGTATTTTTTAATAAATATTTCAACTCTTCTATTAAATCCTTCTTCGGTTTCGTTTTGAGCTTTTGGATATAATAATTTTGTACTTCCAAATCCTTTTATACTAAGCCTTTTAGAATCTACTCCTTTTCCTAATAAATAATTTCTTACAGTATTAGCACGCGATTCCGATAATTTTTGATCAACTTCGGTACTTGGATAAAAACCATTTGAATGACCTTCTAATACTATTTCTATTTTTCTGTTTTCATTTAATAAACGATACAGTTTATCACAAGCTTTCAATGATGCTGGTGTCATTGCTGATGAATTAGCTTCAAAATATACATGTGGTATAAATGCATTTACTCCTTTTTTAAGTTTATTTAATTTAAATTCAAAATTTGTTTTTTCAATATTGACAACTTTTTTTGATACGATTACAGTATCTGCAATAAAAAATTTATCAGAAAAAATAGCTAAATTATATTTAGGAAATTTATGAGCTTCTGTACTTACACTTATTTTTAAATTAAAGTTTCCTTTTTTATCAGTTTTAGTTTCAGATGTTCTTTGACCTGTTCTAATATTTGTCCATGCAACGGTTGCTTTTAATGGCTGGTCATTTTTCTTATTTTTAACCACACCCTTAATAAAGTATGTTTCATAATATTTAAAAACTATTGAATGCCCTTTTCCTTTTTCATATACATTGTTTAATAATAGATAATAATTTTCGCCTTTCTTAACATCAACACCTTCTTCATATGTTTTTTTATCTCCATTTATTGAAAGTCCTGTGTATCCATTATTATTAGCATCTGTTTTAAATATATTATATTTAACAGGTTTAATACTTTTGTCTTTAATAGATTGACATATATTATCGCCACTTTCTTTGTATAAAATAAAATCATAATTATCCGTTGGGTTTATAGGGATAATATCAAACAAAAGTTTCCCTGATTTTTTGATAGTAAATTTATACCATACATAATTGTTTTTCCTTTGAAAAGGATCGTTTGAACTTGTAGACGAACTTACTGGGGCTGTTGTTGGCCCAAATTTTCTCATAGTAGAAATTAATCTAGCTTTTTCGCAAGTTGTATTATCTTTTATATCAATCAATTCCTGAGAATTGACATTTGTTCCGTATATAATAAGAAATATAACTATCGTGGCAATTTTCCTCATAAGGCTTTTATTTAATAATTTAAAAAATTGATATTGTTTCTATTTTAATAAGGTCTTCAAGCTATTTAATGTTGCTTAGGCATGATGTATAAATTACTATAGTTCAATAGATAAACTTCAGACAAAATAGTTATAAAAAATTGTATTGGAGCTTATAATTATATAACTAAGATCTTCGACCTATTTAATGTTGCTTACGCATTCTATTAATATTCTAATAATATGTAGTTTAACAAAATATAAATATCAAAAAACTTTTGTTAGACTACTTATATAAAAATGATATTTTATTTTTGTAGACTCTCAGAGCCTTTGATAAATATATTAAAAGATAGAATTTATTTTTTTCTATTGACAAATTTAATACCATAAATTTAAGTTCTAAATATAAAATAAAATTTGTTTAATAAATAATTAATTTGATAAAGTAAGGTCTTCGACTTATTTATAGTTGCTTAGGCATTAGTATAAAGACAATTTAATCAGCAAGTTATGAATAGGTAAATGTCGAAAAACGTTTGTAACAATACTTAAAATATTTTTTTTGACTAGCAGTTTTAAGTTATACTTTAAATGGTTCAATTGTACAATGATACAATGGTACAATATACTTATTAATAGCTTATAATATTTTTATAAAAGTAAAATCCTTAACCTAATTTAGTATAAGTAGCCTTACAAAAGTTTTTCGGCATTTGCTTTTGTACAATTGACTATATGATAATAATTTATAAAAATGCGTAAGCCACATTAAATAGGTCAAAGACCTTAGACACTTTTTAACCGCAAAGTTGCACAAAGTTTAACGCAAAGTTTCGCAAAGATTCACTTTGACTGTATGGATAAAAACCACTTGAAAAACAAAACATTCCAACCTTAAGTGGATAGCCATATTTTGTATATCATTGACATAAATTTATTCTAAGGTCTTCGACATATTTAGTGTTGCCTACGCATTTTATTAACATTATAAGAATATTAATGTAGTATAGCAAAAGTTTTTCGATATTTATTTTTGTACAATTAACTATATAACAGCGATTTGCAAAGATGCGTAAGCAACATTAAATAGGTCGAAGACCTTAATTTATAAATTAAATATCCAAAATTATGGAATTATATTTAATATATTCTATATTTACAAAAAAATATTATAATAAATAAATTAATATGGCAAAGAAAAGAAAAAAAAAGCATAAGATAAGTAATAAAAGACTTTCACCAGAGAATTATATTATTAAAAATGGAAAACAATTAGATTTTTATGAATGTTATTTAAATGATGATTGGCAAACAACAGGATTGGCAAATGTATCAATAATAAAAAAAATGCCATCGGGAAAATTTATTTTAGGTTTATTTTTGGTAGATAACTATTGTCTTGGACTAAAAAACACTTTATTCAAATTCAATATTGATATATCTGAATGTGAGGAACTAATCAGCTCTATATACAGAACCCAAAGTGGTTATCAAAAGTGTGAAACTGTATTTGCTCATAATCTTATATATGGAGCTATTGATTATGCTGGTGATTTAGGTTTTTATCCACAAAAAGATTTTAAAATTACTGAATATCTATTAGACTCCGATTTAATAAATGATGGAATAAGCGAAATTGAATTTGGTAAAGACGGAAATCCACTTTTCGTACAAGGACCTAATGATAATGTCAAAAAAATAATTAATCAACTAAATAAATCTGTTGGTGAAGAAAATTATCATTTTATAGAAAATGAAGTATAAGTAAGTGAAACAGTTAAGGTCTTCGACCTATTTAATGTTTCTTACGCATTCTTACAAACAGTTGTCATATAGTTAATTGTGCAAAAACAAATGCCTAACAACTTTTGTTAGTCTACTTAAAAGTTTACTTACGCCTGACAAACAGTAAGTACTGTTACAAAAGTTTTTCGACATTTACTTATTCATAACTTACTGATTAAATTGTCTTTGTACTAATGCGTAAGCAACTATAAATAGGTCGAAAGACCTTATGATATTTTATAATCCAAAATCATAGGATTTTCTTTAATTGAATCAATAAGCTTTTGCGAAACATTAACTTTATGAGTTCGCGAAAACATTTGTATCCATACTTTTGTTGAACTTTCGTAAATCAAAAATTTCAAAAGCGCATCACCTTTATTTGATTCGGCTATTTTTTCAATATCTTCAATTAAATTATCGTTTAAATTATCAATGGGTATTTTTAGTGCTATACTTTTTATCATAGTATTCTTTATTTCTGCTAACATATCAATGCTTTTTACTTTAAATTCCAAATCACTATCAGGATTATTAAATTTGTGCTGAATTGCTCCTTTTAAAAACAAAGAGTAACCTTCGGTAAAATATTTCTTAAAATCTAAATAATCTTTTCCGAAAATTGTAATTTTATGCGAATCCGAATAATCTTCTATTGTTACACTACCAAATGGTTTGCCATTTTTAGTTGTTCTTTCTTCGGTAGTTGTTACAATTCCTGCTATTTTAATATCTTTTCCTCTTAGCCTTTTCAAATCATTAAATGATGACAATTTTGTATTACAAAAATTTTCAATTTCAATTTTATAGTCATCAAGTGGATGTGCCGATAAATATATACCTATTAGTTCTTTTTCCTTATTAAGTCTGTCAATTTTGTTCCATTCGTCACAGCTTGGGGCTTCGGGTTTTTTTACTTGATAATCTGAAACTCCTCCAAATAGACTTTGAGAATTATCTGATTCTCCTTGTAATTTATTGCCATATTTAATTAGAGTTTCGATAAAAGTACTTCCATCTCCATTTTGTTGTGCAAAATATTGACTACGTTTTAATCCGCCAATATTATCAATTCCACCCGAAACTACCAAAGCCTCAAGGTTTCTTTTATTTACAACTCTAAGATTCAACCTTTCAACAAAATTATAAATATTTTTATATCCGCCATTATCCACTCTTTCTTTAATTATGTATTCAACAGCAGCTCCCCCAACTCCTTTTATAGCAGTCATTCCAAATCTAATTGCACCTGTATTATTTACAGTAAATTTCGAATAGCTTTCGTTTATATCAGGTCCAAGAACCTGAAGTCCCATACGTTTGCATTCGTCCATAAAAATTGTGATTTTCTTAATATCATTCAAATTTCTACTTAAAACTGCTGCCATAAACTCCGCTGGATAATGTGCTTTTAAATATGCTGTTTGATAAGAAATATATGCATAACATGTTGAATGTGATTTATTAAATGCGTATTGAGCAAAAGCTTCCCAGTCTTTCCAAACCTTTTCTAAAACTTTTTTATTGTGTCCATTATCTATACCACCTTCAATAAATTTTCCTTTTAGGTCGTCCATCATGGCTTTTATTTTCTTACCCATTGCTTTTCTCAACGAATCGGCTTGACCTTTTGTAAATCCTGCAATTTTTTGCGAAAGTAACATCACCTGCTCCTGGTATACAGTAATTCCATAAGTCTCTTTCAAATGTTCTTCCATATCAGGAAGATCGTATTCTATTTTTTCTTTTCCATGTTTTCTGTTTACAAAACTTGGAATATAATCCATTGGACCTGGTCTATATAATGCATTCATAGCAATAAGGTCATCAAAACGGTTTGGTTTAAGGGCTTTCAAATATTTTTTCATTCCATCGGATTCAAATTGAAAAAGTCCAGTTGTTTCGCCTTTTGCATAAAGTTCAAATGTTTTGCTATCGGTAAGTGGAATTTTATCAATTTCTAAATCAATTTTTTTTGAAATCTTAATATTTTCGATTGCATCTTTTATTATAGATAGTGTTTTTAATCCCAAAAAATCCATTTTAAGCATACCAACATCTTCAATATGCTTTCCATCGTATTGTGTTACATACAACTTAGAATCTTTTGAGGTACTCAAAGGAACATAATTTTCTAAATCGTCTTTACCAATAATAATCCCACATGCATGTACTCCTGTATGTCTTACAGAACCTTCGAGAGTTTCTGCAAAGTCAAGGGTTTTAGCTATCAAATGGTTCGAGGATCTTTTTTCGGCTTCAAGTTCGGGTACACTATTATATGCTTTTTCTAATGTAGTTCCGGGTTTATCGGGAACCATTTTCGCAAGTTTATCAGCTTCGTTGAGTGGTAATTTTTGTACTCTGGCTACATCTCTAATTGCCATTTTGGCAGCCATTGTTCCAAATGTAATAATATTTGCAACACGTTTTTGTCCGTATTTATCAACTACCCAGTTTAGAATTTTCTCTCTACCCTCTTCATCAAAATCAATATCAATATCAGGCATCGAAATTCTATCAGGGTTCAAGAATCTCTCAAAAAGTAAATTGTATTTTATTGGGTCGATATCGGTTATTTTCAAACAATAGGCAATAGCCGAGCCTGCTGCCGAGCCTCTTCCTGGTCCTACTGACACTCCCATTTTTCTTGCAGCTTTCAGAAAATCCCAAACTATAAGAAAATAGCCAGGAAATCCCATACTTTTTATTGTTTCTAATTCAAAATCAAGCCGTTCTTTTATTTCTTCGTTTAGCCCTGGCCACCTTAGCTCTGCTCCTTTATAGCTAATGTGTTTTAGATATTCATCTTCGCTGTCAAAACCTTGTGGTAGAGGAAAATCTGGCATTATAGGAGCTGTGTTTAGCTCATAATCTTCCACCTTATCAACTATCTCCATAGTGTTGTTAATAACTTCAGGAATATCTGCAAAAACTTTGTTCATTTCTTTTTGCGTTTTTAAAAACTCCTGTCCACTATATCGCATTCTTGAGCTATCATCAATATCTGCACCTGTATTTAAACAGATTAAAATATCGTGAGCTTCTGCATCTTCTTTGTTTATAAAATGAACATCGTTTGTGGCTATACATTTTACATCGTGTTTTTTTCCTAATTCTAATACTGCTTCGTTTACTTTTTGTTGCAGTGCGAGTAAGTTTGCATCATACTCTGCATTACCAGTTTGGTGACGTTGTAGTTCAAGATAAAAGTCATTACCAAATACACCTTTATATTTTGTTATATAGTTTTCGGCTTCTTCGATTCTTCCTGCTAAAATTTTTTGAGGAATTACTCCAGCTATACATGCCGACGAAATTATTAATCCTTCGCTATATTTGAATAACAATTCTTCGTCTATACGAGCCTTGTAATAATGTCCTTCAATCCATGCATACGAAATTAATTTTATTAGGTTTTTGTAACCTATTTTATTTTTGGCTAAAATTATTAGATGATTACCACTTCTATCTTCTTTTGTTTTTTTTTCGAATCGACCATTTCTTGCAACATAGGCTTCGCATCCTAGTATTGGTTTTATTCCTTCTTTTTTTGCAATTTTATGAAATAGTTTAACTCCAAACATGTTTCCATGATCGGTTATTGCTAAAGCTTTCATATTGTCATCTTTGGCTTTTTTTATAAGTCGTGCAATATTTGATGCACCATCTAATATTGAATATTGAGTGTGAACATGTAAGTGAGTAAATCCCATAATTAGCTGAAATGATGTATATTATGTAATTAATATAAAGAAAATATTTTTTAAAATTCCGTTGTAAAATTATAAAAAAGCAATAGAAAATAATACAATTGTTAATAACTTTTTCATAAAAAATGTAACATTCAATGTAACAGCTTTATAAAATTTTTCTTTAATGGAGTATTTTTAAAGTTTAGCATTATGAATATAATAGGGCTAAGATTTATTTTGAAGTACTGAATTAATTAAGTAGGTCGATATATAAAAACAACACTTTTGTTTTTTTTATTATGCTGTTTATCAAGCGTAAGCAAAATTGTTAATTATCCATTGTTCATTGTTAATTACTTATGTAGTGTAATTCCACGCAAAGTATATAAAACTTAATACGCAAAAGGCGTAAAGCAAGCTAAATATTAATAATAATTGCGTATTTTGTGATAAATTGTGCGATATTTGTATGAAATAATTCACAAATTTGGCAAAATAAAAAATATCATGCACAATAGTAAATAACACCAACTAATGCGAAGCAACATTAAAAAGGTCGAAGACCTAAAATAAATTTTATAACCTTTTTTAAATAATTATTATGAGTATGAAACAAATTTACAGTAGCAAATTACAAGAAATTTATTACGATGATAGCAAGAGAATAATAAAAAATATTTGGCTTACAGATAATATTTCTTTTGAAGAAATGAAAAAAGAAATGAAAAACTGGATGAGTAATTTTAATCAAACTAAAGCAAAATATATGCTGACAGATAGTAGTTTAGGAGTTCTTGTTCCGCCCAAAACTCAAGAATGGATAATTGATTTTCTTTTCCCAACGGTTATAGAAAATGGCGTTTCAAAATATGCAATATTACTTTCCGAAGAAATATTTTCGCAAGTATCTGTTGAACAAATGTTTGATGAAGATAAAGTTAGAGAAAATATTAACTTTCAACAATTTTTCTTTGATAAAGACGGTGAAAAAAAAGCATTAGATTGGTTTGCTAATGAATAAACAGATAAATGAAAAAAAAAATGATTACAAATCGTATAGTAAATGTTTAACGATTCCTTAACTCAAAAATTGAAGTTTAAAGTGTAAACCAATTTGTAATTGTGGTTTATGGCATTATGAATAAGGTATTATAAAATTATTTGGACATAACAATATAAAAAGTCTCAAAGAGCTACTAATTTTTATATCTTTGCCTGATTAAAAAATATGGTTCTTAAAGTATATTTACACAAAATTTATTTTTTGTTTTATAATTAACTGAAAATTAAAATAATAAACTAAGATTGTTTATGGGTAAGCAAAATTAAAAAACTTGAAGAGACAAAAATATATATTAAAATAACAAAAAAAATATTATGGAAAATAAAAAAAATATATTTTGGAAAACTGCTTTAACACATGGAGCTATACTTGGAGTAGTCTATGTTTTATATTCAATATTATTATATTTATTGGATTTAAATTTTGAAAAATGGGCAAGTTGGGCAAACTATCTAATTATGATAATAGCTATAATTTGGGCTACAAAATCATATCGTGATAACATAGAAAAAGGACATATTAGTTATAGTAAAGCTCTTGGATACGGCGTTGTTGTTGTTTTTTCATCAACTATAATATCAGCATTATATATTTATATATTTATGAAATATATTGATACCGATTTGATTGAAAAAATGTTTGTTATGATGGAAAATGAATTAATGAAAAAAGGTCTTCAGGACGAAGAAATAGAAATGGCTGTTGAAATAAATAAAAAATTTATGTCTCCAGCTTCTTTAGCATTGATATCAATACCAACAATGACATTTGTGGGTTTTATAATATCATTAATAACATCTATTTTTCTTAAAAAAGAAAATAACTCTTTTGAATCTCAAATGAATGAAATTAAATGAATTATGAATTGGTTTACACCTAAGTCTAAGTGTTTTACAAAAAACAAATCAGAAAGTTATTTTTTAACGATTGATAGGTTAAGGCAAATCTCAAATAATAATTAACCATTTGCACTTGTTCTTTTAAGCTTTAACGGCTTCAAAAAGCACTCAAATATTCCCGATATTATAATATTTTTTGAATTGTTAAAGCTTAAAATACCTGCGTACAAATTGGCTAATTATTTATTGTGAATTGCCTAAAATAATTACAAATTATCAAAAAATAAATAAATGAATATATCAATAGTTATTTCATTATTCAATGAGCAAGAATCACTTAAAGAATTGATTAATTGGATAAAAAAAGTTATGGATTCAAAAAATTATTCATACGAAATAATTTTGGTTGACGATGGAAGTACTGACTCGTCGTGGCAAATTATAGAAAAAATGGTTAGTACAAAACAAGCTAATATAAAGGGAATTAAATTTAGAAGAAATTATGGTAAGTCAGCTGCAATATATTGTGGTTTCGAGGCTGCAGTTGGCGATGTTGTTATAACAATGGATGCAGATTTACAAGATAGTCCCGATGAAATTCCCATTTTGTATGATATGATAATTAATGAAGATTATGATATGGTATCGGGCTGGAAAAAGAAAAGATACGACCCTATATCAAAAACAATTCCTAGTAAATTTTATAATTGGACAGCTCAAAAAGTATCAGGAATAAAACTAAATGATTTTAATTGTGGGCTTAAAGCTTATAAAAATATTGTTGTTAAAAATATAGAAGTTTATGGTGAAATGCATAGATATATTCCGATATTAGCAAAACAGGCAGGTTTTACAAAAATTGGTGAAAAAGTTATAAATCATCAAAAAAGGAAATATGGTGTAACTAAATTTGGACTCGAAAGGTTTATTAATGGCTTTTTAGATTTAATGACTATTTCGCTTATATCGAAATTTGGAAAACGTCCTATGCATTTTTTCGGTACAATTGGCTCATTTAGTTTTCTTATAGGTTTTATTATTTTAACATATCTAAGTTTTGCTAAATTTTTTTACCTACAATATAAAATGACTGATAGACCATTATTTTATTTTGGTTTATTAAGTATTATTTTTGGTGCTCAAATGTTTCTCACAGGTTTTACTAATGAACTAATTTCAAGAAATTCACCTGAAAGGAATTTTTATCATATAGAAAAAAAAATAGACTTTTAAGTTTTTTTATATATTTTATTATTATTTGAAACAAAAATAGTTTTTTTTATTTAACATAAATTTAACATCTGATTTATAAGTTATTATAACTCACCACTAATCCTGTGGAATATCAACAATTATTGTCAATATGTTAAATAACACAAACCATTGTTTTAATTCAAATTATTACAATTTATTTTTTTTATTATATTTGCAAAATTTTAAAAAATTAACTAAATATTATTTAAGATGTATTGGACATTAGAATTGGCTTCAAAGCTTGAAGATGCTCCTTGGCCGGCAACAAAAGATGAACTTATTGATTTTGCTATCCGTTCTGGAGCCCCATTAGAGGTTATTGAAAATTTACAAGCAATAGAAGATGAAGGGGAAACATATGAAAGCATAGATGAAATATGGCCTGATTACCCTAGTAAAGAAGATTTTTTCTTTAATGAAGATGAATATTAAATAAAAAGCCGATTATTAATCGGCTTTTTTTATGTCTTTTTTAAAATTGATTATACTCAGAACTCACAAAAAACGTCAAATTTATAATTTTAGGCTACACGTATAGTATTGGACATTATTTTATTTTTTGACAGGATTTACAGGATTGATGTTTATCCTGTTACGAAATACATGATAAACAAGACTGTCCAACTTCTGACTGGTAGCCAAAATATGCAAAGACTATCAAGCCACAACATGAAAAACATATTTATGTTGTTTTTTGCTTGTCTTTAATAAGTTCAATTCATTACCCTAAATTATTCGGTAAAACATGGTGATATATTGACCAAAAATGAAAAAAACTTCCTGCTAAACAAAAAAGATGAAATATGCCATGTGCAAATGGAATTTTTTTAGATAAATAGAAAAATACACCAACTATGTAGCTTACCCCACCAGCAAATAGCCATAGTAAACCTGCTAATGATATGTTATCAATTAAAGGTTTTATTGCAATTAACACCACGAGTCCCATGGCAATGTATGCTATTGCTGAAATTTTTTTTAATCGTTGTGTATACCAAAAAATTTTAAACATTACTCCTATAAAAGCCAAGCCCCATATTATACCAAAAATGCTCCAACCCCAAGCTCCTTCAAGTGTTATTAGAGTATAAGGAGTATATGTGCCAGCAATTAAAACATATATAGCAGAGTGATCAACTTTATTAAGATAATATTTTATTCTTATTTTTGTCATTGCGTGATATACTGTGGAAGCTGCATATAATATTATTAGACTTGAACCAAAAATGGCAGCTCCAACTATTGATGATGCAGTACCATAGTCTGACGATTGTATCAGCATTAATACTAATGCTATAATACTTAATACAAAACCAATACAATGGGTAATGGTATTTACTATTTCGTTTAATTTCACACTAACTTTATACATAATATATTATAATAAATGTCTTTATGAGTCTTTTTATCTTACTATGAACTTAAATTATTTATAAATATAATTATAATATTGGCATTTTTCATAAATTACAAAAAGTAGTTGACACTTTTTTTATTCTTAAAAA
>JAOZVK010000141.1 GCA_029938185.1 Bacteroidales bacterium
GAATGCTAAATATCTTATTTTTAGTATCTTTTAAGTTCGTAAAGTAGAATTATAAACAATTAAAAAAAACTCTAAGATGAATTATTTAAAAAAATTATTTAATAAGAAAGAAGAACCAATAAATTCGTATGAAGATTTTTGGAATTGGTTTCAAAAAAATGAACTAACATTTTTTAATGTTGTTAAAAAACGTAGAAATATTGAAAGACTTTTTTTTAAAAAACTATCCTCTAAACTTGATGAACTCAAAGATGGATTTTTATACTTAACAGGAATGTCTGGGGACAAAACTGTTGAGCTAATATTTACATCAGATGGAGATGTAAAAAACTTTGTTTTTATAGAAGAACTTGTCAATTCCTCGCCCAAATTAAGTAATTGGAAGTTTATTGCACTAAAACCTGCAATTGAAATTGATAATCTAAATATCGAAATGTCTGGACATGCTTTCAATAAAGACAAATTATTTTTTTATTCAAATGAAATTGTTAATCTACCCGATGAAATAGATATTACTGTCGTTCACAACGATTTTAACATAAAAAATGAGTCTGCAATAACAAATGGAATTTATATTTTTTTAGATAATTATTTAGGAGAATTAGATTTCTCTTCGGCAATTGACAACATAACAATTGCTGGGAAAAATGAAGCTAAAAAAAAGCTTATCCCTATTTGGAAACTGAAAAGTTTTATTATTTGGCGGCAAAAAGAATTTATAGAAAAATATGAAAATTATAAATACAATTCAGAAAATGATAAGCATGTTAGTTTAGAAGCTGAATTGGAAAATGGAAATCCTTTGATAGCTATAATAAATACAGATTTACTAACATGGAACAGAAAAGCTTCACATCCATGGATTTTAATTATAGAAATAAAATACCAAACACATGGCAATAAAGGAGGAATGCCTAATGAGGAAACATACCAACTACTAGACGAAATTGAAGATAAAATATCAGAGGAACTTAAAGAAACCGAAGGCTACCTGAATATAGGAAGACAAACAGCTGATAGTGTTAGAGAAATATATTTTGCATGTAAAGATTATAGAAAACCATCAAAAACTTTGCATAAAATGCAATTTAGTTACTCAAGCATAATTGAAATTGTTTTTGATATTTATAAAGATAAATATTGGCAATCATTTAATAGGTTTAAAAATATTTTATAAATATCAGCTTTAAACTGAAATTTTTTGTTAGACTACTTTAATCATTATAAACATAATAAGTAGGTCATTGTATAAAATCGACACTTTGTAAAGTTGTAACTTATTGTAATTCTGGCGTAAACAAAATTATTAATTGTTCATTATTCATTGTTAATTACTTATATGACCGATAAATTTAGACCAATCGAAATAGATGTTTTGTTGAAAAAATTATTACAACAATACAATAAAGGACAAGTTCTTGGTATCAATAAAGAACTATTTTTTAAACCAAACGAAATAGACAAATTCAAAACAATAAGGTTTGGAAAACAGATTGATACAGCTATTGGTGTAGCTGCTGGACCTCATACCCAGTTGGCTCAAAACATAATAGTATCGTGGCTAATGGGAGCAAGATATATCGAACTAAAAACAATACAAACACTTGATAATATCGAAATATCTAAACCTTGTATTGATATGCAAGACGAAGGTTACAATTGTGAATGGTCACAAGAATTGACAATTGAACAAAGTTTTAACGAATATTTAAACGCATGGATTATAATTCATATTTTTAATGATATTCTTTTCGATAAACAAAAGGATATTGCATGTGTATTTAATATGAGTGTTGGCTACAATCTTGAAGGTATTTTGCAGGATAATGTGCAATGGTTCTTAAAAAAAATGAGTAATTGCAAAAAAGAAATTAAGAAAAAAATTAAACTAATAAGTAAGATATACCCTAAAGTTAAAAAACTTAATATTCCTTCAACAATATCGGATAATGTTACACTATCGACAATGCACGGTTGTCCTCCAAATGAAATAAGAGATATTGCAAAATATTTAATAGAAAACAAGGGATTACATACAATAATAAAGCTAAATCCTACGCTTGTTGGTAACAAAAAACTAAACGAAATACTAAAACTATCTGGTTTCAAAACCAATGTTCCTGATATAGCTTTCGAACATGATTTGAAATACAATGATGCAATTGATATTATAAAATCATTATCGAAAATAGCTAAAAAGAATAAACTTTTCTTTGGTCTCAAACTATCAAATACCCTTGAAAGCACGAATAACAAACAAATTTTCAGTAAAGATAATAGCATGATGTATATGAGTGGCAGAGCATTACATTCTATTACTGTGCTACTTGCTAAAAAAATATTAAATGAATTTGATGGAAACATTGATTTATCTTTTTCGGGAGGTGCCGATGCTTTCAATACTCACAAACTATTGATGAACGGAATGACAACTGTTACCGTTTGCAGCGATTTGCTAAAACCCGGAGGCTATACCAGACTATATCAATATATTGAAGAGTTACGCAAACATTACAAACCTATTTCCAATAAAAAACAGATTTTAGAAAATATCAATAAATATGCAAATGAAGTTTTGGAGGACAAAAAATATAAGCAAATATATTTTGAAACTCAAAGTATAAAGACAAACAAAAAATTAGAATATTTTGATTGCATTTCTGCTCCTTGTACTATCAGTTGTCCAACAAATCAAGATGTGCCTCAATATATGTATCATACTGCTAATGGTGATTTTGAGAAAGCATATGATGTAATTATGAATACTAATCCATTTCCATCGGTAACAGGAATGGCTTGCGACCATATTTGTCAAACTAAATGTACACGAATCAACTACGATGAATCCTTAAAAATAAGAGAAATAAAACGTTTTATTGCCGAACAGGGTATAAAAAAAGATGTTTATCTGAAAGATAAAAATGGAAAAAAAGCAGCAATAATTGGAGCAGGTCCTTCGGGACTGAGTGCTGCACATTATTTAATAAAAGCTGGTTTTGAAGTAAATATTTATGAAATTAGCAATAAACCTGGCGGCATGTTAAGTGCTGTAATTCCATCTTTTCGACTAAATATTGATGCTGTAAACAACGATATTCAAAAAATTATTGACTTGGGTGTAAAAATCCATTATATGGAAAAAGTTAATAATGCTAAATTTAATAATCTAAGAGAAAAAAATGATTACGTATATATAGCTGTTGGTGCTCAAATAGCAAGAGAGTTTTTATTAGAAGGTAGCGAATCTCTCAATATTCACAATCCTCTTGAATTTTTAAAAAATGTAAAGAAAAATATAATACCCCAGTTAGGTAAAAAAGTAGTTGTTATTGGAGGTGGAAATACCGCTTTTGATGTTGCAAGAACAGCAAAGAGGATTGTTGGTGAGACAGGAAGTGTAAAAATATTGTATCGTAGAACAAAAGAGCAAATGCCAGCTGGTTTTTCCGAAATAAAAGAAGCTATTGATGAAGGTGTTGATATTAACGAATTGCTTAACCCTATTTATATAAAAACACTTAATAACAGAGCAAAAAAATTGGTATTATCAAAAATGAAGCTTGGCAGTGTTGATAGTTCAGGGAGAGCAAGACCCGAAAAAATTAAAAATTCGGAATTTGAAATAGAACTTGATACAATTATTCCTGCTGTTGGACAAGATATTAATATTGATTTTTTGGATAATAAACTTATTAAAAAAATAAAACCTAATTACGAAACTCAAATAGAAAATGTGTTTATCGGTGGCGATGCATTGAGAGGTGGTTCAACTATAATAAATGCAGTAGGTGATGGTCGCAAAGTGGCTGAAAGCATTATTAATGCTGAAAAAATTAAAATTAATAAATATAACAAAGCCTCAAAAAATATTGAAATTAGTAAAATAAAAGAAAAAAAAGCGATTAGAGTATTTTCTGAAAAAATTATCAATAGTAATAAAGAAAATAAAAAGCCTTTCGAATTAATGTCGGATACTCTAAGTAAAGAAGATGCCATAAAAGAAGCTTCAAGATGTTTGTATTGTGACGAAATTTGTGATATTTGTGTTACAGTTTGTCCTAATTTTGCAAACCAATCATACACTACTGAACCAGTAAAATATAAATTGCAAAAGGCTATTAGCAATGCATATTCTACTATTTTTGTCGAGGATAAACTATTTGAAATAAATCAAACATATCAAATAATAAATATAGCAAACTGGTGTAATGAATGTGGTAATTGCGATACATTTTGTCCAACTAATAATGCTCCCTATAAAGTTAAACCGAAATTACATTTGACAAAAAAAGATTTTGATTTATTTTTAAATGGCTATTTTATTGATAAAATTGATAACAATAGAAGAATAAGTTATAAAAATAATAATATAATTCATACATTAATATCAGATAATGATATATATGTATATGAAACTAAAAATATAATTGCTAAAATTAATAAATCTGATTTTAGATTGATAAAAGTAAAAATAGCTGATAAGTCAATTAATGAAATGACTTTTGAAAAAGCTGCTGAAATGAGTATACTATTGAATTTTAAGTTTTAAGGTCTTCAACCTATTTAATATTATCTTTGTTTGATATATAAGTAGGTTATCATATAAAATAGACACTTTGTAAAGTTATAACTTATTGTAATTCTGGTGTAAACAAAATTATCAATTGTTTATTATCAATTGTCAATTACTTAATTAACTTTTAACCACAGAATCTCACAGAGAAAAGTGTCAATTTCATTGAAGCATGTCAAATTATTGAACCATTGAACCATTGAATAATTATAAAAATTATGAATATAAATAATAAAGTTTTAAAAAAAACAATAGAAAGGTGTAAAGAACGAAATATAATTATACCTACCTATAAACAAATGCAAAACCCTGAATTAATTCCTGAAAAAATAAGAGAAAATCTTAAAAATATCGGATTGTGGGATTTAAATTCGTTAAACCTTTTTAGAATTACATGGAAAAACGAGCCAGTGAAACATGGTGGAGGTTTTGGAAATGTAAACTACATTGAGTTTCCTAAAGAACTTACTGGAACAAAAGCAAAAATAATAATGTTGATTGGAAAATTTTTTCCAACTGGAACACATAAGGTAGGTGCAACATTTGGTCCATTAGTAGAAAAATTAATTACAGGAAAATTTGACCCAACATCACAAAAAGCATTATGGCCTTCAACTGGGAATTATTGCAGAGGCGGAGCATACGACTCGTATTTGCTTGGCTGCAAATCAATTGCTGTACTGCCCGAAGGTATGTCAAAAGAAAGATTTGATTGGCTATATAAGGTTGGTGCCGAAGTGTATGCTACTCCTGGAAGCGAGAGTAATGTAAAAGAGATTTACGATAAAGTAAAAGAATTAGAATCGGAAAAAGGTGATGATATTGTTACTTTAAACCAATTTGCAGAATTTGGCAATCCAATGTGGCATTACAATGTTACGGGAAAAGCAATGCAAGAAATTTTTGAAAATATAAAAAACGAAAATAAAAAATTTAGTGGTTTATTTTTGACTCAAGGTTCAGCTGGAACTTTAGCTAGTGGCGATTATTTGCGTAAAAAACACCCACTTTTAAAAATTGCAGCTGGCGAAGCTCTACAATGTCCTACATTATTGTATAATGGTTATGGTGCACACAGAATTGAGGGAATTGGAGACAAGCACGTTCCATGGATTCATAATATAAAAAATATGGATATGGCAATTGGTATTGATGATGATGTTTCGATTAGGTTAATGAAATTATTCAATAGTAAGGAAGGCAAACTATATCTATCAAAAAAAGGAGTTGATGATGAACTAATTGACAGACTTGAACTATTAGGAATTTCATCAATAGCTAATTTGATGGGTGCTATAAAAATGGCTAAATATTATGAAATGAACGAAAATGATGTTGTATTTACTGTTGCTACTGACTCAATGGAAATGTATCAATCAAGATTAATAGAAGAGACACAAGAACAAGCATATTTAATCGAAAATGCAGCCGTTGATTTCGAAGGATATTTACAAGGATTAACAACCGATAATATCATAGAAATGAATTATTATGAAAAAAAACGTATGCATAACCTAAAATATTTTACTTGGATAGAGCAACAAGGAAAACAATTAGAAGAACTTAATGCTCAGTGGTATGATGATAATTATTGGATAAATAAATATAATAAAGCAGATGATTGGGACGAAAAAATAAATGAATTTAATGAACTTACTGGAGTTATTAATAAATTTTTGAAATAATAATTGCAAAATTTTGCGGATAAAAAGTGTCCAACTTAAAACCTGTAGCCTTAATAGCTATACTGTAAACGGTTATAAACTTACATTTTAATTTACTTAACTCCAACTTTGACAAAGGTTAAAACTTTGTCAAAGTTAAATTCACAACCGTTCTAAGTATACCAAGGTGGTATATGAAAAACGCAGAAACTTTTAACTTTTAGTTTTTAACTACCGACTCCACTCCTACTCTATTTTAGTATATTCCAGAATTAAGCATAATCAAAGTGCAATATTCGACTACTTCAATACCTGCCTTTTTTGCTAAATCATAGAGTTCTTTATTTTCGGTACCAGGATTAAATACTAACCGTTTTGGTTTTAAATCAATAATATAGTTATAATATTGAGCCTGTCTTTGATAACCAACATATAAACTGATAGTGTGAATATTATCTACTATTGGCAATCCAAGAATAATATTCTCTCCATCTATTTGACCTTTTCTAATTCCAACAGGAATAACAGTGTGTTTATATTCTTTTAGTAATTTTGTAGCTCTGTATGAATATCTTGCTGGATTTGGACTTGCACCTATTATTATTGTTTTTTTCATCATATCATTAGTTTGTTTGTTATAAACATACCTGTTTTGAATTGGCAGATTTAGGAATTATCTTTATAAATAAGAACATTTGCATAAGCAGATATTCCTTTTTCGTTACCAACAAAACCTAATTTTTCAGTTGTTGTTGCCTTTATTGCAATATCATCTATATCAATATTCATAGTTTTTGATAGTATTGTTTGCATATCTATAATTCTATCTTTCAATTTTGGTTTTTGTAAACAAACAACCGAGTCAATATTTCCTATTTTATATCCCTTTTCTCTAATTAACTTAATAGTTTTTTTTAATAATATTTTACTATCAATTCCTTTATATGAATTATCGTTATCGGGAAAATGAAAACCAATATCTCTCATATTGGCAGCACCTAGTATTGCATCACAAATTGCATGTATTAATACATCGCCATCCGAATGACCAACAGAGCCTTTGTGGTAATCAATTTTGATTCCTCCAATATATAAATTATTATTTTCGGCTAACTGATGCACATCGTAGCCAAAACCTGTTCTAATATTCATCTTTAATTTAAGTAATTTGTCTTGTCTAAATAATACTAAAGAAACTTATGACTTGTTTTACTACTTAGGCTACCCGTCAGAAGTTGGACAGTCTTGTTTTTCAAGTAGTTTTAATCATAGAATTAAAGTAAAGATTAACAAAACTTTGCGAAACTTTGCGTCAATCTTTGCGAAACTTTGCGGTTAAAAAGCGACTAACTTAAAACTGGTAGCCCACTACTTATAAAAGCAAACTTTTAAATGCTCAATTATTTGGTAAAACGTTAATAATAAGTTCGTTATTTATCGCAGTTATTTTTTTCATCTTTACTTATCTCTGGTGTTTTTTTTATTTATTTTATTTTGCAAATAATTATTATAATCATAATTTGATAATCGTTCGAAGTCTTTTCCTATAGATTCCGAAAATAGCATAAAAATATTTTCAGCCTCTCTACCAATATTCTCAAATGAGGCTAACTCGATTATACCAATCGAATTATTTTTAAATAAAATAGGAAAAATTAGAAGGTTTTTAGGTGAGCTTTTTCCTGTACCTGATAATATTGTTATGTAGTTGTCAGGTATATTAGAAATTAATAAATATTCTCTATTTTTTGCGACCTGTCCAGATATTCCTTCACCATAACTAAATTCACGAATTTTTTCGTTTGAATAGTATGCGTATGTTCCTGAAACATTAAAAATGGCTGTTTCTGTATTCAATATAAATACAATTCCCTGAACAATTGGATAATGCTTGGCAATATTACTAAGTAATTTTTCAGAGTATTTTTCAATAGATTCTTGTTTTCTTAAATCGACTTGTAAAGTTTTTAGAATATTTATATTTTTTTGTATATTTTTTTGCTTTTCTAGTTTATCAGTATCACCTGCTTTTTTTTCTACCTTTTTTTTGCCTTTATTTGTTTTTAACTTTAATAATATTTTATTTTTATTTTCTAAATTAAAAATAGTTATAATAAAAGCTAAATCAGTCAAAATAATTAACATAATAAAAATAATTAACAAATTATAGGAAACTAATTTGTCAATATTGATTATGTTATTTTCATATATCTTTGCAATGCTAATAAAAAGAAATACAGCACTTATTAAAATAATAAGAAATAATATAATTGCTAATATTTTATTATATGAGTTTTTCATTTAATAATTATGCAATTTAAGTAAATATTCAATAATTTGTTTTGTATTAAAAATATGATCAACTTTTGTTGATTTTATTGCAGCAGTTGTCATTGTTTTCACCTGACACTCCTCTGGGTCTTGAACTATAGCCGTTCCTCCTGCGTCCTTGATTCTTCGCAATCCCTCAGCACCATCTTTATTTGCACCTGAAAGAACTATGCCAATTAACTTGCTTTTTAAACTATATGCAGCCGAAAAGAAAGACAAATCTATAGAGGGTCTCGAATGATTCACAGACTCTTCAATAGATAAAGATACATAATTGCCCAACTCAATGTACATATGATAGTTTGCTGGAGCAAGATATATATATCCTTGTTTTATATGTTCCTTATCTCTAGGTTCAACAACTGGTAGTTTCGATTTTATTGACAATGCTTCAACAAAACCAGATCTTACGTGTTTTAATCTATGTAAACACAAAAAAATCGGATTTTTATATGTTTTCGGTAACGACGACAATATTGAAGTAACAGCCTGAAAACTTCCTGCTGAACCTCCTATTATTATGTATTTATTATTCATCTTGTATTAAAAAAGTAAAAACTAAGCATTGAATTTAGTATAATAAAATGAAAAAAATATAGCAACTTTACAAAAAATTTGTATTGGTGCTTATTTATTAACTAAGGAATCGTTAAAAAAACAACTTTCCGATTTGTTTTTTGTAAAATACTTATATTAGGTGTAAACCTATTCGTAATTCATAATTTACTGATTAAATTACCTTTGTACTAATGCGTAAGCAACTATAAATAGGTCGAAGACCTTAATATGTTTTTTTATAAACTTTTTCTGACTTATTAAAAACAGTAAACTTTTTGTAATGTGTATTTAAATCAATATGCTCTTTTACTCCAATTATCAAAAAACCACCCGATTTTAATTTTCTATGAAACATATCAACCACATATTTCTGTAATTGAGGGTTTAAAGATAACAATCTATTTCTAAAAAGAACTATATCTACACTTAAATCATTAAGCTCATCATCAATTATATGATTTTGTTTAAAAATTACATTATCAAACAAATATTCCTTTAACTGAACTTGTTTATCAAATAAATAATAATATTCAGAGAATCTGTAATTGCCATCAAATCTTTGATAGTTTGCGGCATTAATTTCCATTTTTTTAAGATTAATATAGGCTTGTTTTATTCTGTTTATATTTTTAATTGATAAATTGTTTACAATTACCTCAACTTTGTTTAACAAATCAGATTCTTTTAATACAATAAGTAAAGTATATAATTCATCTCCTGTTGTACATTCTGGTAGCCAAATTCTATATTTTTCTTTTTTTCTTATAATTGGTATAATTGATTTCTTGATTACAAGCCACAATTCAGGATCTCTAAACATTTCGGTATATGGTATTGATATTTCATATAACAAAATTTCAAGAAATTTCTTATCAGTTACTATTTTTTTAATAAATTCTTCATAATCTGAAAAGCTATATTTTTTTATGACTATTTCAAATCTTCTTTTAAGTGAAGTTAAGGCATAATTGCTAAAGTCAATATTATATGCTTTATTTATTGCATCAATAATATCCTTATACTCAACCATACCTAAAGTTATTTCCATAATATTTATTTAAGTAGTCATACAAAAGTTTTTCTACATTAATTTTTTGTTAAATTACATATTATTAGAATGCGTAAGCAACATTAAATAGGTCAAAGACCTTATCCTTTACTAAAACAATTGCTTTTTTTTATAATACAATCCTTTTTTGAAATACTTAGATGCTTTGGCACCTAAAATACTCTCGTGTATACCTAAAAACAGTATACCTTTCCTGTGTAACATATCATAAAATAAATCAAATATTTTATTTTGCAATTCATAATTAAAATATATTAAAACATTTCTACACATTATTAAGTCAAACTGTTTGTTAAATACATTACCGTCTTTCACTAAATCATGTTTTAAATATAATGGTTTTTCTCTTAAAAAAGAATTTATTTTAATAGTATCTTTTATTTTGTCAATTTTAAAGTATTTTGAGTATGGTATTTCTTTATGTTCATCAAAATTATATGGATTTTGGCGAATAACTTTATCAAAATTATCCAAATAATCCAGATTAAATCTATATACATACTCTCCCTTTTTAGCAGATTTTAATACAGATGTATTTATATCAGAAGCAAACACATTGGTTTTATCATATAGCCCTAATTCTTTCAATAATATAAGCATAGAATAAACCTCTTGTCCTGTAGAGCATCCTGCATGCCAAATGTTGATTTCTTCATAATTATTAAAAAAAGGTAAAACTCTATATCTCAATGCTTGCCAAATTTTAGGGTCTCTAAACAATTCGGTTGTATTTACTGTAATATCCCTTACTATTTGTTCAAGAGTGAGTTTGTCTGTTTTTATTATTTTTAATAATTTCTGCAAATCAACTTTATAATCAATTAATATCTTTTCAATTCTTCTTGTAAATGATTTTATTGAATACTCACTAAAATCATAGTCAGAATAATGGCCTATGGTATTAATTATCAATTGTATATCCTGTTCTGTTTGCATTATAGTAAACTAATTTGCAAAATATATTTTGTTTAAAAAAAACAAATTTAATAAAAAAAAATTGTTCTGCAAATAATCAATAAATATTGAGCTGTGCAATTTAAATATGAAATAGTAAATATGAAATAATAAATATGAAATAATAAATATTAAATAATAAATAGTGAATATTAAAAACAGCTACCAGTTTTAAGTTAGTCGCTTTTTAACCGCAAAGTTACACAAAGTTTGACG
>JAOZVK010000599.1 GCA_029938185.1 Bacteroidales bacterium
ATATTACAGATGATTGAAAACTGAAAAAAAAACTTACTGAAAGTTCCTGATACTTAACATAAAACATAATAACTTGTAATGTTTCCTGTACTAATCTGAAAAAAAACTGATATTACAATGATATTACATGTTAGACGAAGAGTAATGTCCTTAACATTATGCTGGTTGTCAGTGGTTTGCGTGATTTGCTTTGCGATTTTTTTGCTTTGCTCAAAAAACGCAAAGCAAATCACGCAAACCACCGCCACCAGCACGTTATCGTTAGCGGTAATTGCCTGAACTAATAAAAAGATAAATTTAAAATACAATCTTTATAAAATAATATGACATATAATATAGATGAATTAACTGTTTTTTTAAAGGAAAATAATATTCCTGTAATCAAAAAAAATGAAACAACATTTCTTGAAATATCAGGACAACCTCATTACGAAAATGTTATTTCAAATATTTATGCTTTTTTTCTAAATCCTTATGAAAAACATAAATTAGATGAACTTTTTATTTCAAGTCTCTTGCACTTGATTGAAAAAAAGGTCGTGATAAATAATTTACAAAAGCAAATCAGTTTTTCAAATGATTTTGAAATTGAAAGAGAAAAAGGAACAGAAGGACGAAAACGAATAGATTTGTTGATAACAGATAATGAAAATGTTATAATAATTGAAAGCAAAATATACCACGAACTTAATAATCCTTTGGGAACATATTGGAACTCTAAAAGATTGCCAAAAGTATCTGATGAAAAGAAAATCGGTATTATTTTGACATTATGGCAACAAAACTCAAATAATAAAAATTACATAAACATCACTCATATAGAATGGTTAGATGAAATATTTGAACATATAAAGCCTTATAAAGAAGAAAATAAAGATAATAAATTTATTGTTTTTCTTGAAGATTTATACCAAAATATTAAAAACCTTACAAATAAAATGAAAGAAAAAGAAATTGAATTTTACAAAAATAATGTTTCAAAAGTTAATAAAGCAGTAGATTTAAAATTTGCGATAAGAAATCACATTATTAATGAAGTCGAACGTGCTTGTGGTTTACTGGATAAAAAACTATCATTAGATAAAATAAGTCGTCATAAATATAATCAAAAAAGATTACGCTATTATAGGTCAAAAAAAGACAAAAATTTAGTAATAACTGTTGTTTTTGAAAAACTTTTAAATGAAAAAGGAGAACTTTACATAATAGTAGAACTTCAACATAAGTCAATAAAAACAATTCAAAAAAAATATGATGAAATAACAAAAGATTTAGAAGAAACACAAACACTGAAACTAAATAATACTTTCGAAAAAACAAATAAAAATTATGCTCATTTTGCACATATCTCTGATTGTAAACCCAATGCCAAAGAAATTGAAAATTTAAGTCTGTATATTGTGCAAAAAATTAAGAACAATAATATTCTTCAAATCTTCAATAGATTAGAAGATAATTTATAAAATATGAATGAATTAGCAAAAAT
The DNA here is from genome assembly GCA_029938185.1 of Bacteroidales bacterium. Classification (GTDB taxonomy): domain Bacteria; phylum Bacteroidota; class Bacteroidia; order Bacteroidales; family JAOZVK01; genus JAOZVK01. The sequence goes on from JAOZVK010000599.1 coordinate 1,487, forward strand.
AGTTACTGAACTTGTCAGCAAGCCAAAAGAAGAAGAATGGTTTGAGTTTAAGGAAAACAAAAGCCTTTCAAATTCAGATATTGGAGAATATATTTCTGCATTATCAAATAGTGCCTGCCTTACAAATCAGCCTTATGGATATTTAATTTGGGGAATTAACGATAAAACCCATAAAATTGTAGGAACTTCTATTGAGCTAAAAAACAGAAAAGAAGGTAATGTTGAACTTGAATTTTGGTTGAATATAAATATAAATCCAAAAATTGACTTCTCTATTCACGAATTTGAATACAAAAAAGGAATTAAAATAATACTAATAAAAATTGCGCCATCGAAATTACAACCAGTTAGTTTTAAGGGTATTGAATATGTAAGAGTTGATAGTAACAAAACGAGATTAAAGACTTTTCCCGAAAAAGAACGGAAAATTTGGAGTAGTTCATCTGATTGGTCAGAACAAATAATTGAAACACTTTCAATAGATGATTTAGACAGCGATGCGGTAAAAAAAGCAAAATCAAGTTTCAAACAGCGAAGTGAAAATAAACCATTTTATAAAGACATAGTAATGGAAAATTAATAATTAATAATTAATAATTTTGCTTACGCCTGATTTAGTTTTAGTTAGGAATTTTAATGGATTACTTTATTAAATTCATTTTACACAGACAATTGGTCAACAGAAACATTTCTGGATAAAGCCAAAATAACAGTAAACGGAAAAATTACAAATACTGCCCTAATACTTTTGGGAAAATCAGAAACTAAACGATTTATCAATAATAACCTATTGATAGTTTGGGTATTCATTGATGAACACGGTTTAAAAAAACATTCAGAAATATTTGAACCACCTTTTTTTCTTGCTGTTGATACTGTCTTAAATAAGTTGAGCAACGAAAAAATTAAAATATTGTCAGATAAGAGTGTAATTCCAATTGAAAAAACGAAATATGATACATGGATTGTCAGAGAAGCTATAAATAATTGTATTGCTCATCAAGATTATAGTTCTGAAAGCAGAATAATTGTAACCGAGAAATCTGATGAAGTAAAATTCTTTAATGTAGGAACCTTTTTTCAGGGAACAATTGAAGATTATATTTTAAATGACTATACACCACATAAATACAGAAATTTTTTCCTCATAAATGCAATGGTAAATATAGGAATGATTGAAAGCGTTGGTTCAGGAATAAAAAGAATGTTTGTCATACAAAAACAAAGATATTTCCCTCTACCCGATTACTCATTAGCTGATAACGTGGAATTAACAATTTACGGAAATATTATTGACAGAGAATATACTAACAAATTGATAGAAAAACCTGAAATTGATTTAGGAACAGTATTTATACTTGATAAAATCCAGAAAAATTATCCAATAACTGAAAACGATTACAAATACATGATTATTCACTTTATCAAAAAACTCAAACGAACTGATAGAGAGGGGATAAATGCAATAATGTATGATATTTTTGACAATTCATTAACAGATAAGCAAAAACAAGATAAAGTTAAAAATTTACTCTACAAATTATCAAAAGACGGAAAAATAAAGAACATTTCAGGTTCACGAAAAAAATCAATTTGGGTATTGACTAACTAAGCTCAAAGAAATAAAAGAAATAAAAAGCAACACAGAAACTCAAGTAAGTCGCTAATTAATAGAGTAATAACGAATAATATGAAAATATTAATAAGACGATAAAAGAAATAAAAGAAATAAAACCGCTAACAGCGTGTTGGATGTCAGCCATTTTGTAGCGTTTTTTTCGTGCTTCGCACTC
>JAOZVK010000142.1 GCA_029938185.1 Bacteroidales bacterium
ATTAGATTGTTTTTATACTAATGCGTAAGCAACTATAAATAGGTCGAAGACCTTAATAGTTTAAATAAAGTAATAAGGCTAATAATGACGATTAAACTTTATTTCTATTAAGGTTAAAACAAAAAAAAAGGTTTTAAATCCAAAAAGTGTCAAGCGATAAATGAAAAATGCCTATAATTTTTTTAAAATTGGAATTGCCTATTTTTAGATATTTTTTGACCTGTGCAATCAAAAGTCCGATAGGACGAACTATTGTAAACCCACAACGATAGTTGTGGGAATAGAGTAAAATAGTTCGTCCCTATAGGGATTTATGTCATAAGTTCTTTTAATACCACTATTATCATCGTGGTTTAACAATAGTTGTCGTCCTTACGGACTTTTGATTGCCTATTTTTAGATATTTTTTCATAATATTTTTATTTATTTTACAAATAAGTAGTGAAATTTTATGGGTGTAAGTGATACAAAAGGTTCAAAGAGCCTAAATTTTCATACCCATAACAATAATATCATCAATTTGCTTTAAATCTTTCTTCCATTCAATAAGTGTTTTATCAAGAATATTACTTTGTTCACTCATTTTTTTATTGTTAATATCCAAAAGTAAATTTTTAAATGTTTTTGTCATAAATTTTTTAAAAGTTACTTTCCCAAATTGGTCAATATATCCATCACTAAAAAGATATAATTTATCATTTTCATATAATTTTATTTTATGTTTAATAAAAGGTTTTTCTTTTGGAAAAACACCAATTGGTTGCATACTTGCTTTTATTTCTAAAAGTTTATATTTATCTTTTTCCATAATCTTAGCTATTGAGTCGGTTTTATCTACAATAGATTTACTACGAACTATGTACAAAGAATTATGTGCTCCACTATATTGCAGTTCGTTAGTTTTTGTATTCACACTACATAAGGCAATATCTAAACCATCTTTAGAACCATTATAGTCCGAACTTTGTTTTAGTGATATTTTTATTAATTCTCGCAGTTCTTCTAAAACTAAGTTAGTTTGAATTATTTTTCGTTTAACAACAATTTCATTTAAAAAAGAAATACTTAGTAAGCTCATAAAAGCACCAGGAACTCCGTGTCCAGTACAGTCAGCAACTGCAAATAATAAATGGTTATCAACTTTTTGTGTCCAATAAAAATCTCCACTAACAATATCTCTGGGTCTAAAATAAATAAAATGTTCCGAAAAAAAAGCGTTTATTGGTTCAATCGAAGAGAGCAGTGCTTCCTGTATTTTACTTGCATAGTTAATACTGTCTTTTATTTGTGTGTGTTGAAATTCAATTTCTTTTTTTGTTTCAACTAATAAATTATTTATATCAATTAAATTATCAGCCTGAGCTTGTATTTCTTCTTTCTTTTTATTTATTTCTGCTGTTCTTTCAGTTACAATATTTTCTAATTCATTTTGTCTTTTTTCAAGTCGAATAATTCTAATTCTATAAATCGAAAAAATAGCTATCAAAATGGCTAAAATCATTATTAAATAAAACCATATTGTTTTGTAGAAATATGGTTTAATATAAAATGACAGCGAAGCTCCTTTTGTATTCCAAACTCCATCATTATTACCTGCTATTACTCTGAATGTATATTTTCCGTAAGGTAAATTGGTAAAAGAGATTGTTCTTTTTGAACCTAAATCAACCCATTCATCTTCAAATCCTTCAAGTTTATATTTGAATAAGACCTTAGTTGATTCATGAAAACTTAATCCTGTAAAATTAAAACTTAATCTTTTTTTACTTGGTTCAATAATAATGGTATCAGATAGATTAGTTTCTTTTCCGTCAATAGTTAGCTCTTGAATATAAACGGGTGGTACATAATTATTGATAGGTATTGTTTCTGGATTAATTTTTGATACTCCACTAAGTAAAGGAAACCAAAGCTCGCCATTTTGTGATTTAAGTATTTTGGCTGTCGAATTGCACTCTGTCTCAACCATTCCGTCTTGTTTATTGTAAAGCGAACAATCTACTATTTTGATTTTTTTATCAATATAATCTAATAATTCTTGTCTTTTTATTTTCAATATACCTATACTGCTTGTAATCCATAGATTTCCAATATTATCTTCAACTATATCAAATAATGATTCGCTTTTAAGTCCACTTTGTTTTTTTAAATTTGTTATTTTTCCATCTTTTATTACACTTAATCCATTATTTGTAGCTATCCATGCTATTCCGTCATTATCAATATATGATGAAAACACAATATTACTTACAAATCCATTTTTTTCGGATAAATTTTTTATGTTTCCATTTGGCGATATAATACCTAAACCACCACCACTTGAACCAACATATACATTTCCTTCATTATCACCATTAATTGATAATATAAGATTTCCTTCTAAACCTTTTGATTTATCAAATATTTCAATTTCTTCATTTTCAGATATTTTTATTATTCCTACATCGCGTGTACCTACCCATATATTATTTTTTTTATCTTCATATGCAATTCTTATCAAATGAGAAGGAAAATTTATTTTTTCATCTATCATTATTTCCTTTCCATTTTTGTTTATTTTCAATAGTCCGCTGTATGTACTTATCCAAATATTATCTTTACTATCTTTTAGTATATGGCGAATTCGTTTTCCTTTAAGTTGTGTTTTTGTTTCAAAAATAGAAATTTTGTTACCAACAATTTTATTTATAGAACCATTATCCAAGCCCATAAGGTATACTCCTTTTTCATATTCACATATTGCATTAACAGATTTTCCTGATAGTCCAAATTTTTGAGTATAATTTGTAAACTTTCCATTTTTAATTTTAGATAAGCCTCCTTTATAATTGAGAACCCACAGATTTCCTTCAAAATCAAAAATTGCATCTAATATATAATTGTTACTAAAATTGCTATTGTTTGATATTACTTTAAATGAATTAGTATTTGCATCTTTTCTATAGATACCTTTGCTTGTAAAAGCCCATATATTATTTAAGAAATCATTTCTTATTTGGTATACTGCAAAACCTTTTACAACACTATCTGTTACAAAAGTATCATCTTTCATATATGATATTCCTTTGGCTGTTCCTATTATAATACTACCATCGTAGTTATTAAATACTTTAAAAACATTGTTGCTAGCTAAGCCATCATCTGTAGTGTAAGCAGTAAGTTTTTTGTTTTGATATTTAAACAATCCATATTTATAGGTACCAAACCAAATATTACCATCAATATCTTGGTTTATATCATCAACTTCAATATCTTTTAGTGGTTTATGGTATTTAACATATTCAACAGTATCATTTTTTATACAAAACCAGCCTTTTTGGGGCGAACTTGCCCATATCCTGTTTTCATTGTCAATAAATAAGGCATCATTTATTTTATAAAGATTATCATTTAGACCATGAGATTTAAATTTTCCGTTTTTATAAGATAAAATACCACTTTTTTGTGTTGCAATCCACAATGTACTATCATTGCTTTCTACTAAGTCAGCAACAGAGTTATTTAAAAATAATTTTGAATTATGTTTATCAAAAATTTTAAAATTTATTCCATCAAACCGTATTAGTCCACTATAACTTGACAGCCAGATATAACCATCACTTGTCTGACAAATACGTAGTAAATAGTTTGATGGTAACCCATTTTCTGTTGTCCATTGTTCTATTTTATATTGCGAAAACTCAATGTCAGTATTTAATAAATATGTTGGTTTTTGGGCATTTAAGTTAAATAAAATTTGAAATACAGTTAAAAGTATTACAATGAATTTTGTTTTATTCATAATATCGGTATATAAGGTCTTAGACCTATTTATAATTGCTTACGCATTATGTGTAATCTAATTGAGTATAATTAAGAAATTGATAAAAAATAACTTTACAATTTATTTTTTTTTAGATACTTATATTAGGTGTAAACCAATTCGTAAATCGTAATTTATAATTCGTAATTTCCTTAGTAACTATTTTTGTCTACAATTTAATTCCCATAAATGCAATATCATCTCTTTGGTTTACTGTTTGTTGATGCTTGTCCAATTCGTTTTCTAAAAGAGTTTTTTGTTTTTCAATAGATTCTTTTCCAATAGTTTGTAGAAATTTATATAGTTTAGTTGAACCATATTTTCTTCCTTTTGGATTATTTTGGTCAATAAACCCATCTGATGTTAAATATAATATATCATTTTTATCAAGATATAACTCATGTTGATTATATTCTATGTCATCATAATTTTTTCCACCAACTGATTTAATACTACCTTTTATAATCTTTATTTCATTATCAACTGATTTATAGTATATTAGAGGACGTTTAGCACCAGCATAAGTTATTTTAGTGGTATTGTTATCTTGTTTTTCAATTAAACACAAACACATGTCCATACCATCATCATTTTCAGATTTATCTTGGTTTAAAGCTTTTTTAACTCCATAATCTATTCTATCCAGTATTTTTGTTGGAGTATATATTTTTTTCTCATTTACAGTTTCGCTTAACAACCTTGTACCAATCAAAGACATAAACCCACCAGGTACACCATGTCCAGTACAATCGGCTACTATAACAAATAATTTTTCATTAATACCTTTTTCTGTATTTTCGGTTGCGACTTTAGACATCCAGTAATAATCACCCGAAACAATATCTTTTGGTCTATAAATAACAAAACTGTCAATTTCTTTTTTTAAATCAACAATAGCAGGTAGTACTGCTTGCTGAATTGTTAGTGCATATCTTATACTTCCTTTTATGTTTTTATTTTGAACTTCAACTGTTTTCTTTTCAATACTCAGAATATCATATGTGCTTTGAAGGGTCTCTGTTTGTACTAGAAGCTCTTCGGCTTGTTGGTTTATTCTTTCGTTTTTCTCAGCTAAACGTTTATTAGCTATTTTTTTAATTCTAAAACTTCTGTAAATAAAAAATATAAGAATAAGTATCATAATAGAAAAACCAATAAAGACATATATTATATCTTTTTGGGTTTCAAGTTGAGAGCTTTGTTTATTTAATATATTTTTTTGTTGATCAATTTTTTTGTTTTGGTCATTAATTGATTTTGTTTGTTCTTCAAGAACTGCTCTTCTTGATTTCATTTCATTATTTTGCTCTGCCAAATTGGATTCTTGTTGTTTTATTTTTAGACTAAATGTTTTTTGTAACTCAATCCTTTTGTTTACTAACTTATTGTGTTCATTTTTTTGATTTACAATTTTCTTCTGATGATATGCAATTTGAGTCGTTTGTGAATCAAGCTCTCCTTTTTGTTTATTTATCTCTTCTTTTTGCTTTATGGCAACCTTCAACTGTTGGTCTAATTCGGCTCTTTGTAAATCTATTTCTTTTTGTTGCTTTACTAAAAGATTTTTTTGTAACTTTAACGAGTCTTGAGATTCTTGATATAGTTTAGCAACATCAATTTCAGTTCCACCCAAAAGCAATAAATTTGGCGATATTTCCATATTAGAATTTATTATATTGGGTTTATTTACTTTAAATTGAATTTTTTTCTTTACTACAGGAGAAAAATCTATCATTACTTCTCTTTTGTTTGAGCAATCATCGCTGATTAAAAGTACATCGGTTTTTATTATTTTTCTTATACGTTTTATATCCATACTATAAGCATTTGATATATACAATAAATCTATACTTTTAATATCACTTATGTTATTAAAAACTGTAACACTTATTTTTTTATCTTTCAATTTTTTTACTTGAGATATGACTTTAAGTTCATTTATCAAATTTTTATTTTCAGTTATCAATCCAATTCTAAATTTATCATATTTATCACTATTATTCCATTTTATATATTTAGCAAAATTGAATATGTAAGCTGCTTTTAGCTTTGAATCCGAAATTGTTTGAGAAGATAAATTTAGACTTAAGCTTATTAAAATAAAAAATATTATGTACTTAATCGGTCGTTTTATATTCATAACTTAGTAGTTTAAGGTCTTCGACCTATTTTATGTTGCTTACGCATTCTATTAATATCCTAATAAATGACAATTACGAATTAATAATTACGAATTGGTTTACATCTTAAAATTCAGTTATTTATAAATCTTTTATGAAAAAAATATAAGAAATTACACAATATTTTTTTACATTTTATTTTTAATAATAGATTGTTTTTCAGGCGTAAGCAAACTTTTAGTTTTTAATTTTATTACTTTAGGTATTTACGTCTTATAACACTACAATAATTTTACCACAATTATTCAATAATATTAGAGAGAAAAAATGACTTTAAAGATATGCATAATATTATAAAATTACTAATAATTCATTTTTTTTATAAAATAAAGCTAACAATATAATTTTATTTAATTCTACTTTATGTGAAAAATTATTTCAAAGCTCAATACTTTTTTTATTTTTTATTAGTTTTAAAAATAAACGAAATAATATTTTCAATGAAAAATGTAAACACTCATACAAAAATTGTCACCTAAGGTCTTCGACCTATTTAATGTGGTTTACGAATCATTAAAAAATAACTTTCCTATTTGTTTTTTGTAAGATACTTATATTTAGGTGTAAACCAATTAGTAATTTATAATTCGTCATTTCATACGCATTCTTTTAAAATTCTAATAATATGCAAATTAACAAAATATATATGTTGAAAAAATTTTGTCAGACTATTTATAGTACCTTATTTATAGTTCTATTATTTTTAGTGTCTACTGGTATTTTTGCTCAAAATTCAAAAGTAAAAAACCTTAAGAAATTTGATAAAAAAAGATTACATTTTGGTTATACATTAGGTTTCAATACTATGAATTTCTCAATACACAAAGCTGATAACTTTCATAATACAAGTGAATTAAGCGAAATATATTCTATTGAAAGTGTAGCAAAAGTAGGTTTTCAAGTAGGAATAATAAGTAATTTAAGATTAGGAGAATATTTTGATCTTAGGCTGTTATTGAATGTTACCTTAGGACAACGAGATTTAGAATATAATATAATTGAAGATACCATTAGTAGTAATAAATATAAATATAGTAGTCACAAAATGCAGATTGCATCTACTTTTTTATCTTTTCCTTTTCATATAAAATACAGAGCCAAACGGATTAGTAATTACAGACCATACTTAATTGCAGGAATTAATCCAAAAATAGACCTTGCTTCACAAAAAAAAATAAAAGAAGAAGAAATGCCTAAAATAAGACTAAAAAGGTTTGATTTTTATTACGAAATAGGTTTTGGGGTCGATTATTACTTACCATACTTTAAACTTTCGACCGAAATAAAGTTTGGTGCAGGTTTACTAAATATTATTAAAGGTGATAATACTCAATATACCAACTCTATAGACAAAATGAACTCTCGAATGTTTATGATTTCATTTCATTTTGAATAAAAAAATAGGTCAAAGTAGTTTAAACTGTTATTATTTTGCCTGTAAGAGTTTGTTTTTTGCCATATAAACTAAATTCATTTTTATCCCATTTGGTTTTGCCAAGTAAATCCACAAAGTCGTATTCCGATGGTTTTGTTGAAGTTAAAAGTTTCCGTTCAATTTCTATTTCTTGTTTATTTAGCACAACAGCATATATTTTAAATTCTTGTAATCCATATTTGCATAATATGCCAGCTTTGTATTTTCTGTTAGGCGAACTTTTCAGCTTTCCAAACCAAAAATCATTTTCAATGCGTTGGTCAAGTGTTGTTTGATATGCTTTTGTTAATTGTTCGGTTTGCCATGCAAAATGTTTAGCAAGAAATAACATACTTTCGTATACAAAATTTAATATTTTCTTTTTCCGCTCATAATTGTCCAATAAAAAGTAATTATTTATATTTTCGGAGCTTAAAAGTTCTATTTGGTCAATTATTTTTTGAGTATCTACCACCATAACTATCGCACCAAAGGCAAAACCAGAACCAATTAGTGAAGTGTTTTCTACATCAAACACAAGAATATGTTTTTTCATCTGTTTAAAATTTTATTTGCACTTGGAATAAAAAAATTTTCAATCATTAAACTTGTTACATAATAGTGTTATTGAAAATGAATGCATTAGAAACTATTAGATTTATATTTGTTTAGAATCAATTATTCATTAATTTTGTTGTGTATATTTATTAATACGGTAAACTCAATGAGTTAATTGAATTTAGCAATTTGTATACTGTTGGTTATCAGGCTTTGTTAATAAGTAAAAAGTCTATTTAAGGTCTTCGACCATATTTTTTCAATTTAAGTAATGGACATAAAAATTAGCAAAATCAAAGTAATTAATTAGTGTCCGTCCATAAAGTCAGGTTTTTCGCAAGAATAGTCTCGGTGTGGCTTTTTAATTAATTGTACAGAAATTATTTAACTTTCTAATATTTAATAAGATTAACCACACCGAGACTTTATGGAGCGCACTAATTAATAAGTTTATAAAAATATAAAATATTTTGATAAAAAAAAATATCAATTTTTATTTTACAATACTATATTTTATATTTGTAATTACAATTTTTCGGAAGTTCTTTGACGTACTGAAAAAAGCTACTTGCCTGCAAAGGCATTGCGACGAAACGGATGCTTATAATCATACAAAAGTTTTTCGACATTTATCTATTTATAACTTACTGATTAAATTGGTTTTGTATTAATGCGTAAGCAACTATAAAAAGGTCGAAGACCTATCTTTTTCTAACACAAATATTAAGAATGTAAGTTAGAATAACAGCTAATACAAAAACTATCAACAACATGCGTTGTGTTGATAAAATTTTGCTTGTCGAAAAAACAAATATTATAAATAATAAATTTATGAAAATTATAATTTTAAGTGCTTTTCTTTGAGTAAATCCAATTGCTAATAATTGATGATGAATATGACCTTTATCTGCTTTAAAAATTGGTTTTCCCAAAAAATATCTAAAAAAAGAAACCCTTATTAAATCATAAACTGGAATTATAAGTATACCAAATAATACTGCTGGAGAATTTTCTATGGTATAATAACCGTTTTCAACAACATTTACTTCATTAAATTTTATAGCCAACACACTAACAACAAGTCCTATAACAAGTGAACCTGTATCTCCCATAAATATTTTATTTTTTTTGCTAAACAAATTATAATATAAAAAAGCAAATAATGCACCTATAAGACTAATTGACAGAATAGTTAATTGAAAATAATCAATCAAGAAAAACCATATTCCAAATATCGTTAAGATGAGTATACCGATTGAAGCAGCCAAACCATCAATACCATCTATAAAATTGAATCCATTTATTATTATAAGAAAAGCTAATAATGTTACTGAAAAACTAAAAAAATAATTAAAATCAAAAATCCAAAATAAACCAAAAAGATTGGTAAACCTTATGTCTGCCAAAATTATTATAATGATAGAGGCAATAATTTGTCCACCTAATTTTGTTATTGGTGCAATTATCAAAATATCATCTTTTATACCTATAAAAAACATTATAATTGTTGCTGTTATAATAAATTGCATTTCAGGAAATTTTATACTATCGGCAAATATTGTAAGCGATATAACAAAACCAGCAAATATTGCCAAACCACCCAAAGTAGGAACTTTCAAAACATGAACGCTTCTATTTTCTGGTTCATCGTACAAATTTTTATATCTTACAACTTTTATAATAGAAGGTATTGATATAAACGCAACTACAAAAGAAATTATAAAACATAAAATTAAAGTATATATATATTCAATATTAATCATTTAATATAATAATTTAGTTGTTTTTACAATATTAAGCTTCTTTATTTCGTTAAACATTTCGGCTATCAGTTTTAAGTTAAGGTCTTCGAACTATTTAATTATGGCTAATGTGTTTTTATATACCACTGTATTACAGCCAATTGAATAAATGCGAATACCGAAAAACTTTTGTTAACCTACTTAGACACTTTTTAACCGCAAAGTTACACAAAGTTTGACGCAAAGTTTCGCAAAGTTCTGCAAAGTTTCACTTTAATTTTATGATTAAAACCACTTGAAAAACAAGAATGTCAAACCTTACGTGGGTAACCAACATTTTCCAGTTATTCGAGCCTTTTTTTGGCTACCAGTTTTAAATTAGACGCTTTTTAACCGCAAAGTTACGCAAAGTTTGACGCAAAGTTTCGCAAAGTTTTGCTAATCTTTACTTTAATTTTATGATTAAAACTACTTGAAAAACAAGACTGTCTAACTTCTGACGAGTAGCCCTTTTTTTGCTACTTACATATAAATATTTTTACGGCATTTGATTAAAATTAAAAATAATTTTGTATGTAGATAAACTTTAATAACCACGCTTCCAAACTAATACTTTATGATTAAAATAATCAATATTGGAATAATAAAAATAATAATAAAGGCTATTTTAATTGTTTCATTTTTTCAGTTTTTTTTATCTGTTTCAGCACAAACTGATAGTACAAAAACTGATATGAAATTTGATTTTGGTTTTACACGAGACAAAAATATTAATCTATGGCCAATTCTAAAATATTATAATACAGATAAAAGTAGAGATTTGCAAATACTTTTTCCTATCTCAAAATTCCATAAAGATTATAAACAGTCTAAAAAACATTCTCATATACTTCCATTTTGGTACTACGATAGTAGTTCAACAAACAGAGACCTTCGTATTTTATCTTTTTATTATCCATCGCTTATACGCATTCAACGAGAAAACGGAAACACATCATTCAAATTACTCGAACTTGCTCCAAAAATAAATCTTTTAGAAATATCCAAATCATTGGACGGAATAGATGTTAATAATAATTTGTTTTTTTTTATTTGGTACAAAAATAGCCAAAATGAAAACTCTTCACACTTTGTTGTATTTCCTATTTACTGGTGGTATAGGAATAATAATAAAACAACAAAAACTATTTTTCCTCTTTATTCTAAAGGTAGTTACAAAAATAATACTAATAAATATTATGCAATTACTCCGCTCTTCTGGCATTTCAAAAACAAAAATGATTATAGAAATATTTTGTTTCCAATATTTTGGAATAAAAAAAATGGTATAGGTGAAAATACTGTGCGTTCAAATTTATTGTTTCCTTTTTATTGGTCATACAAAACCAAAGATTATAATAATAAAATATTTTTTCCTTTGATGTGGAGTTTAAAAAATACAAAATATAAATCATTTACATTATTTCCGATAATATCAAAAGGAAAATCAAGCGATAGTTTAAGAAAACACTTTGCTTTTACTCCTCTCTTCTGGCATTTCAAAAATGAGAATGATTATAGAAATATTTTGTTTCCAATATTTTGGAATAAAAAAAATGGTATAGGTGAAAATACTGTGCGTTCAAATTTATTGTTTCCTTTTTATTGGTCATACAA
>JAOZVK010000143.1 GCA_029938185.1 Bacteroidales bacterium
GATTTTAATTCCCTCGAATTCGAGGGAATTAAAAATCAAGCAGGATATAATCGTTTTACACTTTCAGCAAAAAAATGGATTGCAAAAACAAATGCGATAGGATTAATTGCCAAAACGGGCAGATAGCGTATTTTCATTATGTCAAGGAAGTCTGATCATTGAATAAGGTCTTCGACCTATTTATAGTTGCTTATGCATTAGTACAAAGACAATATAATCAGTGTGTTACGAATAGGTGGATATCGAAAAACTTTTGTAACAGTACTTAATTGAACCATTAGATAGGTCAAGAAAAATATTATTTGAGCCTTGTATGCACAAATTTATTTTTGCTTTTTAATTAACTGATGATCAATATTCGTAAAACTATTTAGGCGTAAGCAGCGATAAAAATCTCTAAGAGCCAAATATATGTTAATATTAATTCCCAATAATTTTGTACCAGAGCGTACATATATTGTAAATGAGCTTATTGGCAACTTTTTAGGATTAGACTTTCAAATTCAAAAAAAAAATAACCTAAACGAAATTATTATTTTACTCAATAATAGTAATCGTATAATTATAAAAGATTATTTTTTTTCGAACTTCAAAAATGAAAAGTATTTAGATATAAAAAATATTCCTGAAAAAATATCTTATACTAAAAATAAATATATTGTAGAAAATAATATACCTATAATATATGGTAAAAATCAAATTGATGAAAGTCATAATAAAATAATATGTCATATAGATATTTTTGCATCATCTTTTTTTATGCTCACTCGTTGGGAGGAATTTGTTGTTAAAAAATATGACATTTATAATAGATTTGATTCAAATCAAAGTTTGGCTTTTAAGCATGGTTTCCTCAAACGCCCAATAGTTAATGAATATGTTGATATGCTTTGGCTTATGCTTAAAAAAATTGCATATTCAGAAAAACGAAAACATAGAAAATTTAATCCAATTTTGACTCATGACATTGATATACACCTACGTTGGAGAAATGTTTTTCAATCTTCAAAAAGCTTAATAGCCGATATTGTAAAACGAAAAAGTATTAATCTTTTTTTTAGCAATGCAAAAAGTTGTATCAAATCGTTTGTCAATCGCAAAAACGACCCTTATAATACCTATGATTTTCTTATGAATCTGTCTGAAAAAATAGGCGCAAAATCATATTTTTTTTTTATGTCAGGTGGAGGAAAGTTTAAAGACGAAAATTTTTATAATATTAAATCTAAATTTATAAAAAAGCTTATAAATCACATAAATAACAGAGGGCATTATATTGGTCTGCACCCAAGTTATTATTCGTATAATAATTTTGATATTTTAGAAAAAGAATTAAATACATTATCAAAATTAGTCAAAAAAAAAATAAGTTTTACCAGACAACACTACCTAAGATTTGAAGTCCCCCTAACTTGGCAAATTTTAAACAAATTATCTTTTGAATGGGATTCGAGCATGTATTATGCTGACAATGCTGGTTTTAGATGTGGAGTTTGCTATGAATTTAATGTGTTTGATATATTAGAAAGGAAAAAATTGAGTTTAAAAGAAAAGCCAATTATTGTAATGGAAACCAGCTATTTAAATAAAAAAGAAAGTCCTCAAAATACCGAAATTCAAATTATTGATATAATGAATAAAGTAAAAAAATATAATGGCGAATTTGTTTTGTTATGGCATAATTCAACTTTTAATGACTATATTAGCAAACCATATACAAGCGTATACAATAATGTTATTAATCTGATTTACAATGAGAAATAAAATTTATTTTTTGATAAGTTTTGTTTTATTATTTAATATAAATATTGCTTTTTCGCAAAATATTAAAGATACTATTAATATAAAGGAAGTTACAATTAATAGTGAGCGATTAAGTTCGAGTTTAGCATACAAAAAAGTAATTATTGATACTATTGTAATGCAAACGTATATAAATAGTAGTTTATCCGAGTTACTTTCCGAAAAATCAAGTATATATATAAAATCCTATGGACAGGGTTCTATGGCAAGTTCTTCGTTTAGAGGAACAAAATCTACTCACACTAAAGTTGCTTGGAATGGTGTTGATATAAATTCGCCAATGTTGGGACAAATTGATTTTTCGCTTGTTCCTGTAAGTTTTATTGATGAAATTACTATAAATTTTGGAGCAAACTCGACCGATAAATTTAGTGGAGCATTGGGAGGTAGTATAAATTTGAAAAATAAAGCCAATTGGAACGAAAATTTTAGTTTAAAACTATCACAAAGTGCTGGAAGTTTCGACACCTATAACTCAATAGTTAATATAGCTTATAAAAAGAAAAGCTTCAACACTAAAACAAAACTATATTATCAAAGTTCAAAAAATAATTTCAGCTTTACAAATAAAGTTTTGTACAACCATGAGTTTACAGAGATTAGAGAAAATGCCGAATATTTACAAAAAGGAATTTTGCAGGAATTTTATTACAGACAAAATAATAGTATTATGTCATTAAGGTTTTGGTTACAAAATAATTCCCGAAATATACCTAAACCAATTGTTGTTGCAGATGCCCACAGAGAAGAAAAACAAAGCAATGATTTTGCAAGAACAGTTTTCGAGTGGAGAAATAATAATATACAATTCTTATCGGCATTTATTTTTGAAAAAATGTACTATCAATCAAATTACATTAATACTGATATTGGTGCAAATAATTCGTTAAATAAATCGTATTCATATGATAATAAGTTAAATTACGAATATGACATAAATCAAAGATTTAAGTTAAAGTTTGGTATTTCAAATAAATTTGTAAAAATTGAAACAAATAATTATGAAAAACAAACTACAAGAAATTACTTGTCTTTTTATGTAAATTTTATTAGTAATATTAGTTCACGTTTGCTAATGTCTTTACTTGTTAAGCAAGATGTTGCAGATAAAAAATACACTCCGATAATACCCACATTAGGAGTTAATTATAAAATATTTAAAAATCCTGAAATAATTTTAAAAGCAAATGTAAGCAGAAATTATAATATGCCTACACTCAATGATTTATATTGGTTTCCGGGAGGAAATCCCGAATTGGAAAACGAAAAAGGACTAACAGGCGAAATAGCTTTGTTATTTAACAGAAAATCAAATAATAAAAATATTTCGGTTGAGATAACTTCTTTTTACACAAAAATTACCGATTGGATTATTTGGCAACCCTCTGATTATTACTATTGGAAAGCAAAAAATATAAAAGAAGTCAGCTCATATGGTTTTGAATCTACTGTAAAACAAAATTATATCATAAATAAAACAAATATAGATTTCAATATATCATATATTTATAATGCAGCCAAAAACACAAAAACTGAAGACGAGTTGGATAATTCTATGAATAAACAACTAATATACAGTCCAATTCATCAAATAAATACAAATTTAAGAATTATATATAATAAGTTTTCAATTATAAATTCGGTACATTATATTGGTAAAAGATACACACAAACCGATAATTTAAACTCAACACCTGCTTATATTATCAATGATATTGATTTGATTTATAGATTTGTATTCGGAAAAAGTATTTTGGGAGTTCAATTAAAACTCAATAATTTATTTAATAAATATTATGAATCAATTCAATATTACCCAATGCCGGGACGAAATTTTCATATTTCTTTGGTATATCGGTTTGTAAAATGAGGGTTTTTGAGTTTTTTTATGTTGATTATGTTAAGGTCTTCGACCTATTTAATGTGGCTTACGCATTCTTTTAACACTCTAATAATACGTAGTTTAACAAAATGTAAATATCGAAAAACTTTTGTTATAGTACTTACCTGTTTTTTTAATCTATTATTTACATATTTAATATTTCAATTATAAGTGCTGTTACAAAAGTTTTTCGACATTTACTTATTCGTAATTTTCTGATTAAATTGTTTTTGTATTAATGCGTAAGCAACTATAAATAGGTCGAAGACCTTAGTACAAAATTAGGAGTTTCTTTTTATTTTCAAACAGTATAACAGGCTTGTGGCATTTTATATTTTCTCTAAATTCGTCACCATAAAATCAAGATTGTTACTAAAACTTGTTCGATTGTAAATTCTAATTGCGCTTGATTTGCCAGTTAACCATTTTAATTTTGATTGTAATTTTTTTTGATAATCAGCAATTCTGAATGTTTGTTTTTGTAAATTATTATTTTCTTCTAACCACAAAATGATAATTATGTTTTTATTTAATAAACAAGAGCTTACTGATTTCCACATTTGTTTATCATTTGTTGAATTTCGTCTGCCGCCTACTATACAGCTTATGCTATCTCTGATTTTTTGTGCAACTTCTGTTACTAAATATTCAGCGTTATTAATAAGCCTTGATTGATTTTCAATTCTATGATTTGTGAAATTTTTTACTTCAATAAATATAAGATTATTAGCATTATAAATACCTAAAAAATCTACTGACTTGGTGTTATTTATTGGTATTTTTTTATAATCAATATGTTCATCTAATTGTATCAAATTAGACCATTTTTTGCCGAATAAAAAATCAAGTTTGCTTTCAGTAAATTTCATATATTATAATGTTTCGTTAAATAAACTTTGTTCCTTTTGGTGATGATTTATGTACTCTTCCAATATCGGATTATATTGTAAATCTGTTAAATTAGAGCCACTTTCGATTTTACTTCCTTCATCACTGTCATTTAGTAAAAAAAATTTAATTTCAGGTATTTTTTCTTTTTTTTGTAAAGATAAATCTCGATATTCATCTAAAAGAGAAATTTGTTGACTTAGTAAATGGTCATGTGTAGAAATGAAAATTTGAATACCTTGATTTGCTAAATCTTTAATTACTTTTGTCATAGAAGTTAGTAAATGTGGATTTATATGTGCTTCTGGTTCATCCCAGAACAATATAGTATTTTTTGTTAGCGATGCGTTTTTTATAAGATAATCAATTGTTGAGAATTTTTTAATTCCTTCTGCAACTAATGGTGCTTCAATTTTACCATACGGATATTCAATATAAAATCGTTCTTTGTTTTTGACAAGCTGACCGTTTATTTTTGAAGAAACAAAATTTGAAATAGATAATAAATTATTGTCTATTTTGTGCGGTTGTAATCTACTTAATGCTTTTGCAAAATCATAATAAATTAATTCGTAAGCTGTTTTGTAATTTTCAAATATTTGTATAAATTCGTAATATGTTGATAGCATTTCTTGCGGTGGAATATACATCGAATTGAAATTCAAACCATTGTCTTCAAATTTACTAACTTGTATTGTATCGTTTTTTGAAATCTCAATCCAAAAATCATTATCGAAAGCACTTAGATTAACAATACTGTAATCTTCTTTTGGGATATATTTACTGATGAGGTTTGAAATTTTTTCTGTCTTGAAAATACGCAGAAACGTTTTCTTTATTTCTATCTCATTATATTGCTTTGTTGATATAAGTTTAGATATAGCATACAACAATTTCAATAAATGAGTTTTTCCAGTTCCGTTTGTTCCGATAAAAACGTTTATTCCTTCACAAAATTTAATGTTTCCTTGTGTATCTTTAAATTTTGTGAAATCTTTTAAATTTAAACTTTTTATTTTATTCATCTTCATTAATTTTAATACCATTTAGTGAAACAAGTCTTAAGTTTCTTTAGTATAATTTACATGTTTAAAATATCCTGTTAATCATGTAAATCCTATTAAATTATTACATTTAAACTTAATCAATTTATAACTTGTTTCAATAGTAACACCATTGATTTGTGTTATAATATTAAAAATAAGCATTTTAAGTTTAATAAAAAATTCTTGAATATATCTTATACCAACACCTCAAATATGCCCTTTCAAATTTAGTTAAAAGTAATTAGGTTTAGAAAGAGCAATATTTGTTAATTTGGTTTTGTTAAAAAATAATGTTACACCTATTTCGTAGAAATTATATTGTTCTTCATCAAAATAGTCTAATTTTGTAATGTCAAAATCAAAATCAATTTTTTTTTTGTAATATATAGTTTCTATAATTTTTAAAAGTTTTTCTTTATTATAATCGTACCAATTATTACCTTCATAAATTAATTTGTCAGTTTGAATACCTAAATCAGTCCATTTTTTTTGTTCTTTCTCATAAGTTAAATATAAGCCAAGATTGTTATACTGAAAATATAAACTCAATTTATCTTTATAAGTTTTATCAGGTTTTCCAAGCAATCTTAAAGCTTTTTTCACAGGAAAACCAAAATCAATACCTGCAAAGCTTTTTCCGATTTCAAAATTATATTTAATATTATTTATATTTATTTTCTTCAATGAGTTTTTGATTTACAATCAGTTACAAATTTAAAATTTGTGCAAAAGCCTGTATATAGAGTGCGAATATACAAAATAAATCATTAAAAGCATCTTTTTTTTGAAAATTATATTTATCCAAGCAAACACAACAAAAACCACTAATCCTAAGTGATATTTTATTCATTTCGATTATTGGTTCACTTGCAAAAAATATTTAAACCAATTTGTAATATTTTTAAACTTTTTTCTTGTTGAGAAATCATCATCGTCCATAATTAATATTTCATGTGTATAAATATTAAATACAGTTATCAAAGCATTATTTGTTTCAAAGACAAAATAACTTTTATCCAACCCATTGTTTTGATAGTAATTATTTATGTCAATTATGCTTTCTTTCCTGTTATCTGTTGTTGGTAAAGGATATAATAAAGTTTCCACTTCAAAAAAATCGCCACCGCCAAATTCAATCCAAAATTTTATTAGTTCTTTTGGAAACTTAAATTGATACTTTGATAATTCTTTCGATAGTTCCCTCTTTTTTATTGCACCATACTGAAATAAAATATCCGGATTGTGTTTCAACTCCTTTTTTACAGTTTCAGTTATCATAATTCTTTTTCTAATGTAAGGTCTTCGACTTGTTTAATCTGGTTTACACATTCTATTAACATTTTAATAAGTAGTATGACAAAAGTTTTTCGGCATTTGGTTTCTTACAATTAATTATATGACAGTAGTTTGTAAGAATGCGTAAGCCACATTAAATAGGTCGAAGACCTTAATATGTAAATTAACAAAATATAAATATTGAAAAAATATTTGTTAAACTACTTACATTCAATAAATTAATAAATTTTCAGTTTTATTTTGTGAAAATTTTATACATTTTCATTCCAAAGATCATCAAACCAGTGTTTTATATTTGGGTGTTTTTGTCTTACTGAAAAATCTTTATAAAAAAACACAGCTATTTCTTGTGTGCTTTTATGAAAAGCAGCAAGGTTTACCGAATCAGTTTCAAATATAAACCATTTATTATCAAAACCTTTTTTTAAATAAAATTCATTATGACGCTTTATGTCCTGAATTTCCTGCTTTTCTGTAACCAGAGGATACAGAAATGTTTCTTCCTGAAACAAATCGCCTCCGCCAAATGTATACCATAATTCAACAAGTTCTTCAGGAAATCTAAAATCATATATTTTTAAGGTTTTCGACAGTTGTTTTTGACCAACTGCACCATAAGGAAAAAACACAGAGGGATTGTGTTTCAATTCTGTTCTTATTTTTTCTACTATCATAATTCTTTTTCTAATGTACGTTCAACAAAACCTATAAATATTCCTGTTTTTGTATTTAAACATTGTTCTTTTAGGACGAATGGCGATTACACCTGCTTTATCTATTGATGAACTTGCCAAAAGTAAACAAACCATTTATTAAAACTTTCAAATTTCTTACGTACATTATAGTCTCCATTTGAAAGTAAAACTATTTCATTTGTTTCAACATCAAATACAGCTAGCTGAGCTGCATTTTTTTGAAAAATGAGATACCTATTATCTAATCCTTGCTTATGATAAAATTCATTTGTTTTCCACAAATCATCAACTAAATCGTCATCACTTTCCAATGGATATAATATTGTTTCAACTTCAAATAATTCACCACCACCAAATTCCTCCCAAAAATTAACTAACTCTTTGGGGAATTTATAATTTACTCTTTTTAATCCGTTTTTTAGTTTTCTACGTTCAATTTTACCATAAGGAAAAATGATATACGGATTATCTTTTAGTGCTTTTTTTATAGTTTGTGCTATCATAACTCTTTTTCTAATGAACGTTCAACTAAGCCAACAAATTTAGCTGTTTTTGTCTCTATTGATACTCCCTGACCTTTTGAATTGTAAATCTTTGTTAAATAAGGTCTTATTACAACAACATCAGCTTTTATAACTATTTCATTTATTATTTTTTCTGCATTTTTCTGTGTGAATTTTATATTTTCAAATGCTGAAACATAATTATTTGCTGATGCATGTCCAACCTTTTTTTGTATTGCTCGTTGCCCTTCCTGAATTTGAGGACTTGCCCAGCTCCTTGATGTTTTTATTATATCATCTGTTTTTCCAATTATTTTTGTAATTGTTTCACCAAATAGTTTTTGACCTTTTCGCAACACAACATGGGTTAATTTTCCAAGTTCACCACCTGCTCCTGATGTAGCAAAAGGGTCATCAGGTCCATCATAAAATAGATTTGCTACAAATGAAGCACTTTCGATAACAACTATTTGATTCGATGGATTTTGTACAATATGCGTGCTTGCTACTACTGTATTTTGGGCGCAAGTACGTAATTGTATTATGTATCCGCCCAATAATGCCACTATACCTGTTATTCCTGTAATTATTTTCAATTTCAGAATATTCCATTTATTTTTCAACATCTTTTTTGATGACATAATTTTTGTTTTCTGCGTATTGTAAGTACTTAAATGTTGCACGAAATATTGATTTTATTATATTAATAAATTGTTTATGAGAGCATTAAATACTGCACAAAAAACAAATAACAGCTATATCAATGACTTACATAAAAAACTAAAAATTATAAAAATTTACATTTAGTAATCAGCAACTTAGAATTCAATAAAATCAAAAATATAATAAAATTTTAGTTACGGTGATGTAAAAAAAATGTAATACTATAGCACCTCAATATCAGATATATATATGAATAATTGATGATTTTAGTGCAACATTTAAGTAAGTAGGTCGATATATAAAAACAACACTTTTGTTTTTTTTATTATGCTGTTTATCAAGCGTAAGCAAAATTGTTAATTATCCATTGTTCATTGTTAATTACTTAAAGTAACATTTACAGGAACTTACTTCAAATTAAAACCAATAGTAATGAAACAATTATTTATTGGCTACTTTGTTGTTATGAATATTTTTTTGGATTTTAATCTTTAATATTGTGCATAAAACTTGTTCTCTAAAATGCGAATATACAAAAAAAATTATTAAAAGCATCTTTTGTTAATAACTATTTTTGCATTTTTTGGTTTACATGAATGAGCTATTTTTTTTCTTAGATGTTATCAATATTATATTGTAAAATATACGAAAAGCTTTCGCTTATAAAGTCACCTTAACTTTGATGTAAGTAACAGATCGTTGCACAACTTTTACATTATCAACAAAATCCAAAGTTGCTAAACTACTATTTAGTCCCAATAGAAATTGATTTATGTCCATTGTTGTAATTTGTTTTTAAAGTATTGTAATTCTGTAATTACAGCTTCCCATTGATAATATTCCTGTTCTGTTTCAAAAGACATTCCTCCCTGCATATCTGGTGATTTTTTCTCAAACTCATCAAATGTCATTCCCCATTTTATTTCATATCTATTATTTTCATTTTTAAGGTAATATAGTTTGTAGCGAACATAATCTTTGAAAACAATATCCAAAGCATTATCAAAGCTTGTTGCCTGCGTAAAATCTATAATTTGTTGTTGAACTGTTTCCATAATTATCAATTTTGGCTCTTCGAGACTTTTAACACTGCCTACGCCTAAAAAGTTTTACTAAGGTCTACGACCTATTTAATATGGCTTACGCATTTTTACAAGCTACTGTTATATTGTTAATTATATGAAAACAAATGCCGAAAAACTTTTGTAAGACTACTTATTATTGATTTAGGGTATTGATGCGTAATCAACATTAAATAGGTCGAAAACCTTAAATTATATTATATTTATTTTCGGATAACAAATTATCTCTCAATTCTGTTAAAATGTATCCAAGTTTATTTGTACCTCGCCATTTAGTTTTATCAAAAATTTTAGGATTATTTTTTGGTAAACCTATTCCCCAAATTGTATCTGTTGGACTTACTTCAACAAGTTCAGTATTTTTGGTTTCAAATAATTTCCTCAATAATTTTTCATTCTGTGTAAATTTTGCAAAGTTACCTGTATATACTATTTGTTCGGATATTTCAGCCCATTTTTTATTATCAAAATCACCGATTAGTCTGCCAAGTTTTTTTTGTTTACCTGCTTTTTCTGTTTTTAAAATCTTGTCTGCAATTTCATAATCATTAAATAATATTGCTTTTTTGTGCATCATAAATTGTTCAGCGCAATTGTATCTAATATTGTTAATTACAAAATTTGCCGGATAAAATTGTGAGAATGGCGAATTCATTCCCCAAAAGAATGTGTAGGTTTTATTTTTCATTTACGATTTTTGAAAATAATAAAAAGCCAATAAATTGATTATAGTATTGGTCAGTAAAAATAACAAATTTTTCATTTTCATTGTCAAATATTGTTGTTTTTATTATATTTATTTTTACTTGCTCCAACTTTGTAACAAGTTCATTTAGTCCGAGTATACTTATTCCTTGTTCTTTAGTATTTTGCAACCGAATATTGTATATATCATAAATATGTTCGTATGTACTTTCAAAGGTTTTAATTTCAAAGTTATCTGTTTTTGGTAAATGTTTTTGATACTTTCCTTTTTTTGTTTTTGAAATTAATTCTCTAATATTTTGTATATCAGTTTTCATTGCATTTATTTTAGAGGTATATTTTTATCAAAAATTGGTAATGGAACAGCACTACAATGCCTGCAACCAACCATTAGCCTTGCTGAAAAATTATCTATAGAAGGTGTTATTTGCGAACTGTGGAATATTTTTGATAAAATAATTCCACCATTACCTTTTCTTCATGCAAAATTATTGGCAAGCCAAATATTTGTTGTCCATGATGTAAAAACACTTTTGTTATTACCCAAATTATGTAATTCAGGGTCTGTATGTCCACCTATAGGATTCGCAATTCCTATTTTAGCATTAGGTAAGTCAGGGTGTAAAGCATGAACACCTCTAAATAACAAAATATTATCATTCTCAAAAGTAGTTGTAACATCATCGTCTGTTGCATAATCAAATGGGTGATGGGTTAATTCATTTCTTTTTTATTATCTTTGCCAAAAAAAGTTATGGCAAAAGTAAATGTAAAATGTAAAT
>JAOZVK010000600.1 GCA_029938185.1 Bacteroidales bacterium
TACAAACATATCACACCTACGGCGTTCGTAACCAACCACACACAACGAACCCCATAGGGGTGATATGCTATTAGGCACGGGTGTAAACCCGTGTTCCTACAAACCACCACCCACAAACCCCACATCGCCAAACACCTTATTCTTGTTATGCTTCGTAAAACATTATAATATAAAGATATACCATTTAGGATAATTCCACACAAAGTAAGCTCAATATTTAGAGTTTTTGCGTATTTTGCGTATTTAGGTCAAAGACCTTAATTAACAAATTTGGCAGAATAAAAAAGTCGTGTAAAGTAATATTTTATTTAAAAATGTAATAATTCAGTATTCTTTACGACTAATGTATAAAAAGTCTTCAAATAATATTTAATTAAACTTCTAAAATTTAAAAATATGAACAAGTTATCAGAAAGAAAAAAAATAGCAATAATTATATCTTTATCATTAATTGCTTGTGTTGTTGCTTTTTTAATTGGTACTGAAGCAGGTACTGGATTATATCATATAATAAATTAAATAAAATATTATATGACTGATTTAGGAATAAGTATTAAACAAATGTATATTTTGCTAAATTAGCTTGTTATTTTGCATTTTAAAAAAAATCATCTAATTATATTTTTTTAAATTTCAAATTCTAAAATATGAACAAATCATCAAAAAAAACAGAAAAAGTAGTAAAAACTATATCTTTAATATTAATTGCCTCTATTGTTGCTTTTTTAATTGGTACTGAAATAGGTCCAGGTTTATATTATATAATAAATTAGACACAAATGAAAAAAAGCTTAAATATAAAAAAGAAAAGAGAATTAGGACTAACTATATCAAGTGGAGGAGGTCTTTTTGTAATATTAGGAACGTTTGAGAAATTAAGTTTTCTTAGTTTAGTATTTACTATATTGGGTGTAATTTTTTCGGCAATTGGTCTTTATATAATATTAAAAAATAGCTAAGTAAGGTCTTCGACCTATTTAATGAGGCTTACGCATTTTTGTAAATTGCAATCATCTAGTTAATTGTACAAAAACAAATGTCGAAAAACTTTTGTAAGATTACTTACTTAAATGTTGCACGAAATATTGATTTTATTGTATTGATAAATTGTTTATGAGAGCATTAAATATATACAATACATGTAAATTTTGCATTTCATTTTTCATCGTTTCATTATAGCTCTGAAAGAGCATTAACAATATAGCATGGGGCAACGCCCTATGTTTTAAATTAAATATATGTGTGTCAAAGCTCTGAAAGAGCGGAACAATTTTTATTTTCATTTTTGTATCGCTCTTTCAGAGCTAATGTTTGTCGCTGTTTCGTTTTCATAGGGCGATGCCCCATGTTATGTTTTGTCGCTCTTTCAGAGCTTGTTATTGCGGATAGTCATTTTTAATAATTAGCAACTTAGAATTCAATAAAATCAAAAATATAATAAAATTTTAGTTACGATGTTGTAAAAAAAACGCAATACTATAGCACCTCAATATCTGATACATATATGAATAATTGAAGATTTTTGTGCAATATTTAAGTAAGTAGTATTACAAAAGTTTTTAACATTTATTTTTTGTTAATTTACACATTGTTAGAAATTAATAGAATGCGTAAGCCACATTAAATAGGTCGAAGACCTTAAAAGTATCTGAAATGAATTAATTTGTAAGAAATTGAATGAAGACCAGTTAAAAAGTAAGTTTATAGAACTAATTGAAGCCAATCAGGGAATACTGCACAAAGTTGCTCATATGTATTGTAGTGATACTGAGGAAAAAAGTGATATTGTGCAGGATATTCTTGTACAACTATGGACAGCATTTCCAAAATTCAGGGGCGATTCAAAAGTATCGTCTTGGATTTATAGAATAGCTCTTAATACTGCTATTAACAGAATCAGAAAAGTGTCAAAAAAAAGTAAAACACAAAAGCTTGATATTACTCATTTTAATTTGCAAGATGATAATGAGTATAACGAAAAAGAGCAATTAAAACAACTTGTGCAAAAAGCAGTAAGCAGATTGAATAAAGCCGAAAAAGCTTTGATTATTTTATATATGAATGATTATCAATATAATGAAATATCAGAAATTATTGGTATTACTCAATCAAACGTAGGTGTTAAAATTAATAGAATTAAAAAAAAGCTCAAAATAATTATAAATAGACTCCAGAATGGAATTTGACGAAATTAAAAACATATGGCAAGATTCTTTTTCGGATAATGACAATACTATTGAAAAAGAGTTGATAGAAAAAACAATTAATGCCAAGCACAAAACAATAACTGTTTTATCAAATTTGAAATACAGTTTTTATTTTGAATTTGTGTCTGGCATTTTATCTGTTATTTTTTTGATTTTACTTGATAGTAAAATTCTAAATATAATATTTTATCCGATGCTTTCTATTTATTATTTTTTCTATATTATTATTATTATTAAATTTTTAAGATTAGAAAAAAAAATACTAATTGAAGATAATATCCTACCAACATTGAAAAAATTTATTAGTTTTTTTAATAGATTTCTAACTCGTTATTTTAATATTGGAATATTTTTGTCATTATTAACCTTATTTGTAATGCCATTTTCATTTGCACTTGGATATTATTTGGCAGCTGCAGGAATTGGTAATTCATTTACTGATTTCTTTAATTATTATGATTATAACTTTCTTATTTCATTTAAATTTCTTAAAATATTTTTTCTTGGATTTTTAGGGACACCTATAGCTGCTTATTTTGCAAATTTAGGTATAATTATAACTCATGTTTTTCTTAAATTTTTTTATGGTAGACATATTGATAATATTGAAAAATACTGTAAACAGCTTGAAGAATAGATAAGCTATATCTTTTTGTAATACAAAATATGACTTTATGTTGTCCTATTCATTTATTACATAATAACTAAAAAAATCAAGTCAATACATTTGTTTGTTTTGCAAAATGGTATTAATTTGTACCTATCCGTAAAGTTTGGTTTTTCGCAAAAAAAACTTATCTGGTTTTCATGACAAATTTCACGAATTATTAAATCAAATTAATAATTGTGAGATTGCCTCACTCACCACAATTGTTATCTCAAATGATTATTTAAGTACTGTTACAAAAGTTTTTTAACATTTATTTTTTTATAACATCTTGATTAAATTGCTTTTGTATTAATGCGTAAGCATCTATAAATAGGTCGAAGACCTTACAAACTGACATTATACCCAGAACTCACAAAAACAGTTTTCTTTTTCCAAAACAATCGCAAGTTAAAAGT
>JAOZVK010000601.1 GCA_029938185.1 Bacteroidales bacterium
TAAAATTAGAACTAATAATATTTTGTAAATTATTAGTTTTTATAAGCCCAGCATTTTACTCAATAATGTTATTGCAAATTTAATTTAAAAACTATATTTAATTTTAAGATAAAGCATAGAATTATTTTGATATTGTCCGAGTTGTCCGTCTGTATCTCCTACAAAAATATTCGCTCCACCGAGTATCGAAAAACTGTTATCAAAATCATAAGTTATTTTGGGTCTTATTAAAGCATCTTTATTTGTTAAGCCAATATAAGAGAATAATTCTAAATGTAGTGTTTCTCTTAATAAATCATAACGTGCCATAAATGTTGCCGTATTTTCAATTTCGTTTTCTTTCATTAAATCGTTGTAATCCAAAATGTATTTTTGAATAAATTGAGTGCTTAATTTTACATTCCCAATGTTAAAATCAAGACCTGCAACATAATGTAGATAATCTTTTTTAATAAGTGCATCTTCGGCTGTCGGGTCTTCTGTCTGAAAATATTTTCCGTTGTAATATGCAGCTTCTCCACGCAATATTATTCCTTTTATTTCTGTGCTGAATGAACCACCACCCAAAAATAACCTGTGATGTTTAGGGCTGATATTTATTTCTGTAAGCATTGGTTTTTGAGTTTGCGGATTTACTTGGAATTCTTTTTGAACGTGCATTGTTGGCGTATCGTCCCAAGTGTATCCGCTCATAATTTCAATATCAATGGCAGATGTTAGGGCAGTATATTTTGCAAATATTTCGCTGTTTTCTAAACTTGGTTTTATTTCTGAATTTGACCAATCAAAAATCGGTTGTATCGGAAAATCGGGTTGTGCATACCATATTGAACTTGCTTTTGGCATTTGCACAGAAGTAAAATTTGGCAACCAAATTAATTCTAATGTGTGGTTTCCAATGTAATAGTCAAATTTTATTGCTGTTATTCCTATTCTTATTTCATCAAAATCGGGAAGTAAAAATTCTGTTAAATTTAGGGGTGAAACTACGTCTGTTATAAAAACTCCATCGGCTTTTCCCCATACAATTTGTTGTTTTCCAATTCGCAAATCAAAATTTTTAAAAAATAAATCCAAATAAAGCTCTCTAAGTTGTAAATTTAAACTATCCGACCGATAATGATAAAGCATTGGATTGGCTTTAAAAGCAATTTTATCACCCATTTTTGAGATGTTCAAATTTAATGTATTCTGCAATATTGAGAAATCGCCTGTTTCTGATATTACACCTATGTAATTTCGAGCAAATCCCGAAATATCAGGTGTTTGAGCTTTTGCTAATATTGCAAAACTCAATATTAATAATGTTATTGATATTTTTTTCATTTTTAAAATGTTTAATGGTTAAATTATCTTTTATAAGAAAAAATTAGTTTTGCGAAACTATATTTTTTTCCATTCCATTGTTTTCCAAAATAAATATTTTGAAGCTTCTATAACAATAGCGTCTTTTTTATTCTCTTTTATTTTCAAGTCCAAAAATATACCTTTTTCCACACCATATATACTCCCGTTTATCCATTGCTTTTCTTCATAATCGTATTCTAAATTCTTAATAATGACCTTTCCAAGTAATTTGTTACTACGATTTGATTTTTTTGGATTTTTTATATCTTGTGTTTGTCCGTTTTCAAATCCGTTTAATCCAATTATTTTACCGAAATATTTATTGTTCTTTTTGAAAATTTCAATATCTAAATTATTAGGCAAATGATATTTTCCTATTATTATATCCGGCGACTGTGCAAACGAAAACGCACTTATCAAAAATAACAAATGCAGAAATATTAATAATTTTTTCATAACTCTATTTTGAAGTTTATTAAATTAACACCGTTGTTAAGTTTAGTTTCAAAACAACGGTGTTTTTTTTACATTCCCCTTGTCATCATTCGTTCGGTAAATTTTGATGCGGAAATACCTGTATTTATTTTTACATTACTCAATACCATACTTGTTTTATGATTTTTTTGCACGTTTTTCATTTCTGAATTTGTTATTACATAAAAATCCGATTTTTTTTCAACTTTTTTTATTGTAAGAATTTTTAAAAGCTCATCATCTTCATCGTAAAATTCTTTTTTTACACCAACAAAAGTTGCTTTATCTATCCAAGTGATAGTTTTTGAATACATATATTCATCATCTTTTGATACACTTTTGACAACGTAACATGATTTGCCGTTTACGGTTTCCGTCTTCATAAGTTTGTGCTTATCTGCGTTCAATTTTCTGTCGCCAAGGTCATCGTAAGTAAAATCTGACCCCATAAAATAATCGCTCTTGCTGTCGCTCGAAATTCGTTTAGTTCGTTTAAGGGCAGGTAAATAAATCCATTGATCATCAGATTTATTGCCATCGTAACTCCAACTCATAAACGAAGTGTTTTTAACATCAGCCGGAGATTGAAAAAACATTATACTTTTTTCAACATTTCCAAAATCTTTTGAAAATTGTGTTATTTTCCTTACTCTTGTTTGCCCTCTTCTGTTGGTCAGGGTCATGGTAAGTTCCGATGTTTGGTCGTCTCCAGTAGCACGATTATAGGTTTTATCTATTATCTGCGTTCCTGTCAATTGAGCATTTGCTCCAAAACTAATTGCAATTAATAATGCAATTGATACTGTTTTAATCATGAAATTTTTCATACTTTTTTAATTTATTAAATTTATAAATGGTTCAATGGTTCAATGGTTCAATGGTTCAATGGTTCAATGTATAATTGTATAATTGTACCATTGTATAATTGTACCATTGTACCATTGTATAATTGTACCATTGTACCATTGATTACTGGCTTACTGTTTTTAGTATAGCACCAAGTATTTTTTTTATTTCGTCATTATCTTTAAGCAAGCTTTGTGCAAGTTTTGCTTCTATAAAATTGCTGTCTCTAAGTAACCTAAGCCAATAATGAGTTTCTCTTGCTTCTTTGTATGCTATAAAAAATTTAGCCCTAAAATCTTTTTTTGAAATCCCTCCGACTGCCTCTTCCGAGTTTGCACCTATTGAAGTTCCACATCTGAGTACCTGTTTTGACAGAGTAAACTCCCTTTTTTCTTCACATAAATATTTGTATAACTTGACTATACGTAATGCAAAATTGTAAGTCTTAGTAAGAATTATATTTTCTTCCATTTGTTTATAATTTATTTAACTGTATCATTGAATAATTGTATCATTGAATAATTGTATCATTGTATCATTGTACCATTGTACCATTGTATAATTGAATCATTGAATCATTGAATCATTGAATCATTGAA
>JAOZVK010000602.1 GCA_029938185.1 Bacteroidales bacterium
AAATCTTTCATTTTAATTTGCCATTGTTTTTGTTCAATTTGACGCTTTTTGTGATTTCTGAGACTACAAAGATAGCGAAAATTTAATATATTAATTGGTTTTTGTGAGAAATTTTAACCTTTGTGTATTCACAAATTTTGATTAAAATATTATAAGGTCTTCGACCTATTTAATGTGGCTTACGCATTTTTTATACAAATGTATTACAGTTGATTGGATAAATGCGAATACTGAAAAACTTTTGTAAAACTACTTAAACATTATGTTGCGATGAAATACTAAAAAATTAACATTTAAATTGCGATTTGAAATTAAGAATTTTATGTTTTTTGCGAGTTCCGAGTTTTAAGTTCTGGAAGTAGAATTAGGAAATGATGAATTATAAACTTCGAATTGGTTTACACTTAATATAAGTATCTTACAAAAAATAAATCGGAAAGTTATTTTTTAATGATTCCTTAAATAGCCTTACAAAAGTTTTTAGACATTTGTTTTTTGTTAAATTACATAGTATTAGAGTATTAATAGAATGCGTAAGCAATATTAAAAAGGTCGAAGACCTTAAAAGTTTGCTTACGCCTGAATAAAATATATTGAGCGTAAGCAACATTAAAAAGGTCGAAGACCTAAACACCTTTTATCATTGACAAAAGCATTTTGAATTTTTGTTTAGCATTAACAGCATGTGGTATATTGGCAGGCATTACTATTGACTCATTTATTTTTAAAATATATAATTTGTCATCAATAATTACTTCTGCTTCACCCTCTAATACTTGTATAAGTGCATCAAATGGAGCTGTATGTTCACTAATATTTTGTCCTGCATCCATTGCAAATAAAGATATATTACCCGATTTGTTCTTAGTTACAATTTTGCTAACAATTGAATCTGTTGCATAGTCAATTTTATCAACAAATCTAAAAACACTTGAACTTTCAAAACTTTTACTCATAATGTATTATATTTATTTAATTAATAATTTATAAAGTTTTATAATTACCTTCAAACCAATTTTTAATATCATTTGTATATAGTTTAGAGAACCTTCTATCACTAACCCCACCAAGCATATTTGTATGCATTTTGTTTATAACCATGTCTGTTACAAATCTATATGAAGGTGTAAAAGTTGTTATTCTTCCTCCACTATTAAATATCTGCCCTTGTGGAATAGTTGCTCTATTTCCAGGTAATGATATTGGACCATAGTCAAATCCAAGAAATTTGGGTAATTTTCTTCCAAAAAGTAAATTTGCAAGTAGTACTTTTCTTGTTTCGCCATATGGTAAAACGATTTCTTTTAAGCCAGCTTCAATTCCCTTTTTAAATAATTCTTCTCTGCTTGTATTTTTATACCATACTGAATTTTCTTTAAAAAGAATATTGTCAAAATTACCATAATAATCATTAAACATTGAAGTTTCTTTCATCAAATGTTCAACAACAGAAACTCCAAATCCGTTTTCGCCAAAAACAACTTTAAGTATATTAATATATATGTTTTCAAAAATAGTCGCACCTTTTGAATTATGGTCATAATTTAAATCCCACTTTTTCAAAATTTCTGCATTTGCCGAATCTGGTAATAAAGGAGCGATATACTGCATCAGCTTTCTTGCCTGAATTGAAAACAAATCATAATGAATTTTTTTCATATCATTAATATTAATTTTCTTTTTAATTTTTAACAATTCAGTTATTCTATCAGCTCTGTAACTTGCCATTGCCAAATTTATCGGGTTTGCTACACCCCATTTGTTTAGGTCTTGATTTGCAGTTACTATCATATTTTCGTCAGGATTATAAAGAGTAGGCAAATTTGCTTTTACTTCATATCCCTGATAGTTGTACTTAGATTCCCATGCAGGTAGAGGAATTAAGCCACTTACTCCCTCTGCTCGTTTGAACATTCGTCCACTCATTTGATAACCAATATTTCCTTCAGTATCAGCAATTACAAAATTAAATGTTGAAGCATCGGGCATTGATAATAGTTTTTGTGCTTCTTTTACAGTTTTGGCTTCATGCATTCTAAGTAAACCATTATAATCGCCTGCTCCACAATCATCTTGAGCCGACCATTTGAATGCTAAATAGTATCCCTCTTTTTGAGGATTTCCCTCTAATGTTCCGTTTTCATTTTCATAAAATACTTCTTCAATAAGTCTATTTTTCTTAGTTTTTATAATTTCTTTTCGTATTTTAAAATCATGATATTCACCGTTTTCACGTTTGTATTTTCCATTTTTGCAGTGTTCAATCTTATAATCCAACATATCCATAAAAGTATATGTTGCTGTCCATGCTACATTTTTATTTCGTCCCAATATTACGCCTACAGAGCCTGGAACAGTTACACCTGTTATTCTATTATCAGGTATATTTATAATCAATTCAGCCCATATATTTGGCAGTCTGTTTCCTTCGAGATGAGGGTCGCCACATAAGATTGGTAAACCCGATTCTGTTAATTTTCCTGAAACTACCCAGTTATTACTTGCATTAAAACGCGGAAGTTTATCAAACCATTTTAGAGCATCGGGTGTTAAAGGATTTTCGACTGTTACTTTTTTAATTAAATCATAATCAATTTTTTCGCTTATATACGGAAAAAGTTCTTTAATTTTATCTTCCTCTATATCGTTTTGAATCATTTGCACAATAAGCTTTTCCATAGCCATTTGTGCATCTACCAAACCAATAAAACCAAACACTTTACTAATTAATAAAGAGTCTTTTAAATCCCATTTTTCTGGTTTATATCCTAATAATTTGAAATCAAAAATACCTTTGTTATTTTGCATATAATAATTAACACCTTCGGTATATGCAACTAATTGTTTTTTGACTATAGGTTCAAGTCTTTCAACCTCCTTGTCAATAGACGGAAAAAAATTCATTCTTCTGATAAATTTATCTATTTCGACAAGTCCCTTTTCATCGCTCAATTTTTCAGATGCTTTGCCTTTAAGCAAAACTCTTGTCAAAAACATTTGCATTTGCCTATCGTTGGCATGAACAAATCCTGTAGCAAAAGCAGCATCAACAATATTGTTTGCAAATATTTCGGGAATACCGTTTGGAGTTCTTTTAATTTTTATTTCATTATTATTTCTTTTTAATAATAATTCTTTTTTTAATTTCATATAATAATAATATTTAGTAAATTAGTAATTGAAAGTTAAAATATAAGTAAGGTCTTCGACCTATTTAGGAATAGGTATTAAATAAATGTCCGTTTTGATAGATTAGTTTGTTA
>JAOZVK010000144.1 GCA_029938185.1 Bacteroidales bacterium
GTAAATATAAATAATATTCTCTCAAATGCCGTAGGCATGGGCTATTTACCTAATCTTATGCTGTTTAATAGGTCATACCTACGGCATTTTGTGGTGTTATTTGCATTTATGCCCACCAATTACTATCGGTGGCATGCCTATAGTTCTTGCCTTAAGGCATTTAAATCACTTGCTAATTTAGTTTATGAAGTTAAACACTTC
This sequence comes from Bacteroidales bacterium, assembly GCA_029938185.1. GTDB lineage: Bacteria > Bacteroidota > Bacteroidia > Bacteroidales > JAOZVK01 > JAOZVK01. Next base: position 202 of record JAOZVK010000144.1, read on the forward strand.
AGTTTTTTAAGTTATAAACTGTTAGGTGGAAATTGAAACTTGCCAAATTATTCATTATTAATTACTTAAAATATACCATTATGTCTTCTAAAACTTTTGTTGAAAAAATTTTAAATGCAAAAAAGAGTGATATAGTTTTTAAAAAACCAGATATTGTTTTGACACACGATAACACTGCAAGTATTAAAAAGACATTTGAGAAAATGGGAGGAAACAAAGTAGCTAATCCTAATCAAATGTTAATTGTATTAGATCATAATGCACCACCAACAAATGCAAAGTTGGCTACCCAGTATCAAGAAATACGCAATATTGTTGATTATCAAGGCATCGAAAATTTTTATGATGCAGGAAAAGGAATATGTCATCAAATAATGTCATACCATGCCAAACCCAAAATGGTGATTGTTGGTAGCGACAGTCATACATGCACAGCAGGAGCTTTTAATACTATGGCTGCTGGAATAGATAGAACCGAAGCCGCAGGTATTTGGAAACGAGGCGAAACATGGTTTAGGGTTCCCGAATCAATAAAAATAAGTTTGAATGGGAAACTTAACGAAGGTGTTTATGCAAAAGATATATCATTGTGGATAATTGGTATGATTGGCTCAGCTGGTGCAAATTATATGTCAATTGAATATCATGGTTCGGGTGTAAAAAATCTTGGAATATCCGAACGAATGACACTTGCAAATCTGGCGTCGGAAATGGGTGCAAAAAATGCTGTTTTTCCTCCAGATGAAGTGTTAGCTAAATTTTATAATAAAGAAAATATTGATGGAATTTGGGCTGATAACGATGCTGAGTATGCTAAAGAAATAGAAATAAATCTTTCTGATATCTTTCCGCTTGTTGCTGCACCACACCATGTTGATAACGTATTGTCATTATCGGAAGTAAAAGGCAAAAAATTAAATCAAGGTTTTATAGGTACATGTACAAACGGAAGAATTGAGGATTTAAGAATAGCAGCAAAAATACTAAAAGGAAAGAAAATATCTAAAGGTTTCCAACTTTTGGTAACACCGGCATCAGAAAAAATTTATCTGCAAGCTATTGAAGAGGGGTTAGTGGGAGATATGATAAAATCAGGTGCAACAATATTGTCATCGTCATGTGGTCCATGTCTTGGAACAGGACAAGGTATACCTGCTGATGGTTTTAGAGTTATATCTACATCAAATAGAAATTTTTTGGGAAGAATGGGAAATAAAAAAGCTGAAATATACCTTGCATCACCTGCCAATGTAGCATATTCGGCTTTGAAAGGCGAAATTGCTGATTATAGAAAAACAAATGACAATGATAAATTTGAATTTGCAAAAAAGCAAAGCTCAACTATTGAAATATCTAAAGATGATAACAGAAAATCTAATAATATTTGGAATTATGCAGATGTAGATAATCTAAATACTGATTTAATGTTCGCAGGCAATCTGACATATAATGTTTTAAGCTCAGATGGAGCTTCAATTATGCCTTATCTTTTCATTGACTTTGATCCTAACTTTTCTGAAAATGTAAAAAATAATGATATTATTATAGCAGGTGATAATTTTGGTTGTGGAAGCTCTCGCGAACACCCTTCGGTTGGTTTGGCTCATGCAGGAGTAAAAGCTGTTATTGTAAAGTCGGTAAATAGAATATTTTACAGGTCGGCTATAAATCAAGGTCTTCCGCTTATTGTTTTACCTGAGCTTGTAGATAAATACACAAAAGGTGACAAAGTCGAAATTGATTTACAAAAAGGTACCGTTACCTTAAATAACAAATTGTTTAAATTTGGCAAATTACCCGAAAAGCTAATGCAAATCCTTGAATATAAGGGCTTAGTAAATTGGATTAAAAATCAATAATGAAATTACGAATTATGAATTACGAATTACGAATTGGTTTACACATAATATAAGTATCTTACAAAAAACAAATCGGAAAGTTATTTTTGGCTACACGTATAGTATTGGACATTATTTTATTTTTTTGACAGGATTTACAGGATTAACAGGATTGATTTTTATCCTGTTACGAAATACCTGATAAACAACACTGTCCAACCTTACGAGGGTAGCCTAAAATTATTAAGGAATTTTCAAAACTTGTAAAAGAAAAAAATAACAGCCTTAAAAAACAGAAATTATTATTTAAACTTTACTAACTAATTAAAATTTAATATTATGTACACACTTTTTGTAGGATTAATTGCAGGTTTTTTTGCCGGACTCATTATGAAAGGCGAAGGTCACGGTTTCTTTATAAATATAATTGTTGGAGTTGTAGGTGCGTTTGTAGGATCGTGGATACTTGGATTTATAAACTTCAGTTTTGGTTCGGGTTTGATAGGAAATATAATTACTGCCACAATCGGCTCTGTTGTATTATTGTTTGTAATAAACTTATTCAGAAATGGAAAGCGAAGAAGACGCTAATTTGTTATGACAACCCACATAAAGTTGAACATATTTGCTTATAAATAAGGGCTACACGTATAGTATTGGACATTATTTTATTTTTTGACAGTATTTACAGGATTAACAGGATTGATTTTTATCCTGTTACGAAATACCTGATAAACAAGACTGTCCAACTTCTGACGGGTAGCCATAAAGTATATTAATAATTTTAATAAATTGCTAAGAAATGAATCAACAATATCACAAAGCAAAAGTGCATTATTATTAGGAGAGGTGAAAAATATAGTAAGTAATTAACAATGAACAATGGACAATGAACAATTTTGCTTACGCCTGATAAACAACACAATATAAAAAACAAAAGTGTCATTTTTATATATCGACCTACTTATCAATCGAACTTATTTGCAAAAACTTAGAACCCAATTTAAAAAATATAAAATAGATAATTCAAACATTTGTTTAAATACTGCACTAAAAGATATTCATGAGCGTAATTTTAATTCTATTTCTAAAATAAAAAACGTATTTGATCACTATTTAAATAATTTTACAAAGTAACACAATGAAAAGTGTAAACTATTTTCAAGACGATACACATATTGTTAGAATATTCATATAATAATAAATTTACAACTATGTCTTTATTAGGTAGATAACAGCTCGTAGAGTTGAAATAACGATATAATATTAGATAAATACATTTAAAATGTCCTCGTTAAAGGCAAATAATGATAACAAAAAAATGGTGTAAATCAAAAATTAATTCACCAATATAGTGAATTGTTTACAATAATTATATATCTTTATAATGAAAATAAAATTTGAAAAAGAATATTTAGAGCAACTTTATACAAATGGAAAAGCAAAAAAAAAGAAATACAGCTTTCAACAAATAGTAATAAAACAATATATCAAAACTATTGATAAACTAAAAGTAGCAGAACAAATAGAAGACTTATATCCAATCAAAAGTTTAAACTACGAAAAATTATCAGGAAAAAAAACAATTTAGAAAGTGTTAGAGTAAATGATAAATACCGTATTGAATTTCGTAGTTATACAGAAGAAGAATCTCAAATTATTACAATTTGTTCAATTATAGAATTGAGCAATCATTATCGTTAAAAAACAATAAACCATGACTATCCAAAAAACAATACCCAAAATAGCAACACACCCCGGTATTCTAATAAAAGATGAATTAGATTATAGAAAAATTAAACAAGGTGAATTTGCACTTGATATAGGAATGCAAGCCAGCATGTTGAATGAAATAATTAAAGGAAAAAGAGCAATAACAGCTTCAATATCTTTACTATTAGAAAAAGCTCTTGATATTTCAGCTGATTATTGGTTACGCTTTCAAGCTCAATATGAACTGGATATTGAAAGGATAAAAGAAAAAAACAAACAAAAATTACAACTAATTGAACAATGGAATATAATAAAAGAATTAGTACCTAAGTAATTAACAATGAACAATGGATAATTAACAATTTTGCTTACGCTTGATAAACAGCATAATAAAAAAAACAAAAGTGTTGTTTTTATATATCGACCTACTTATAAACCATACTCGGACATTGATATTAATAAATTTTCTGATAAATACAAAATAAATGCACGTATCATTTTAGGACGTTTAAATTATGAAACTGGATTTTTTGCACGAAAAACAGGTATTCCTAAAACAATCAACACCACTATCAACAAATGATTATTCCAAAAAATTTGGGCAAATTGCAACAATAAATATCAAAACAAATTAATTCGGTTTGTCTTTGAAATATTTTGTTATTAAGGTCAAAAATCTTTTATTTTTTTAAATTCTTTTTCTTTCTTTTTTTTATCTTTTTCACGTTTATCTTCTTGTAATTTCTTCCACTTATCTTCGTGTTTTTGTTCATTTTTGTTCAGTTTGTTATCATCTTTATTTTTTCTATTTCTTTTTTTAATATCTTTTCTCAATTTTTTTTGACGTTTCACTTCCAGTTTATTTTCTTTTTTAACCTCTTTTTCTAATTTTCGTTTAGTCTTTTTATCCAATTTTTGTTTTTGTTTTCGTTGCTTACGACTTAACTTACCTTGTTTTTTTAGATTTTTTATTCTTTCTTTAAGCTGCTTTGATTTAAAACCTAATGAAGCCTTTAATCCACTTAGAACTGCCTGAGTCCAATAATGGAAAATAGGTCTGTAAGTATCTCTTTCATAGTATATTTTGCCTTCGCGTAGTCTTCCATTTTTTCTTTTCGGATTGTTACTTCTTATAATTGTATTTGCAACAAGAGACACAAGCCCTTTTGATGATGTTTTGGTACTATCTTTATCTGTTTTACTTTTAATACTTATTTTTAAATCATTGTAATTCAGCTGCATTTTGCCATCAATAAATGAATTATTAGCCAAAGCCGAAAAACGTAGATTATTTACTATACCGCTTCTGACTGACACAAAAGCAATATTTTCTACTATTGGATTCAAATAATTCAAATCCATAGAATCTAATGAGCCTGCAAAAACATATTCTCCATTTTCGCTATTTATAGGAAACCTAAAAGATGCGCTTAAAAGACTTTTTCCCATAACATAGGTACTGGCTTTCATACGCATAACCTCCTTTTGTTTTTTGGCAATTGAATCGTTTGTCATGTTTGTAATTATTCCATTTAACTTTTCAAAAGTTATTATTCCTGTGTTTCTTGCTCCTCTATTGAACTGTTCATACGATACAAATGAGTTTTCAATCAGCACAGTATCAATTCTAATATAATTTTTAAGTTTAAATATTACATTATTCAATAATTTGGGTCTACGTGTAGAATCAAACAAATAATTTTTGTCTTTATACACATGTAAATTTATATTTTTCAGTCTAATATTTTCTGCTCTTATTTCTTTCTTTTCAATTAAATTTTTTAAATCAAATTTTTTGATATTAATTTTATCACCATGTAAATAAAGCACTGATTTTTGAAACCCTTTTATCTTGGGAACTTCACTTCTTTCATAGTTGGGGTGCATGCTTATATTGTTAATATATAAAACAGAGTCTTTTGTTGAAATTCCAATATCATGTGTCTCAAACCTATATAAGCTATTGGGAGGATTGTAAGCATATTGCCTAAGCTTTATATCAATATTATCAGAATATAATAATTTTTCGTTTTTTGTTGAATCAATTTTTAGTTTGTCAATTCTAAAATCAATATTTTTAAGATTAATTGAAGTAATACTATCTACCGCATCTATTTTTTTAAATTTTATTTCTGTATTTTCAGATTTTACTTTTCCTATACATATACTGTTTAATTTTCCTTTAATTTTGTTGTATAAATTAATTTTTGTAAAAGGTATATTTTTCTTTTTATTAACTTTTTGGAAAACCTCTAAATCAATTTTTGTATTGTTTGTATAAATGGATTTTATGTGAACATCTTTGTTCGTTAATAGCTTATTATAGTCAAAATTATTGATTTCAAGTATTGGCAAAGATATATCATATAACATATTCTTTTTATGCGTATTAGCTGAATTGTTTATTTTAGGCAAATGGTTTATTCTTAAACTATCGAATCTAAATGAAGAATTGTTTGATGAAAAATATATTTTATTAGCACGAAGTGTATGAATACTGTCAGGAAGTTGCAAATTATAGTTTTTTAAAACTAATTCTATATTGCCAAAATCATTAATACGACCATTTTCGCCTATCAAATTTGAATCAATTCGCAGGCTGTCTATATTCATATTAAAATTTCCCTTTGAAAAAATAAATTCAGAGTTTTTTAGCTTATTAATAAATCCAATATTACCATTGTTTATAACTAAATTATTCACATTTAAATGTTTAATAAATTTAGGTAATTTTATTTTCTTTAACTTAAATTTTATTTTTTTAGTAGAATCTTTTTTAATTTTAGGATGTGTTATATAAAAAATAGAAGGCTTTGATAATTCTATATTACTAATATTTAAGATATTATCATAATAATATTTATCAATATCTATATTTCTGGCTTCAAATTTTGGAATATAAATATTAAAGTAGCTTTTTGTTTTCATTGAGTCAGAAAAATATTTATTGTTTTTTAACATTATATTATTCAAAGTCAAGCTTTTTTTGTTAGTTGATAAATTAATATTCTTAACACTTATTTCATAAAGCTTTCCAGGTAGTTCAAAAACATTGTTACGTAGTTTTAGGTTTATTTTGTTCGGAAATAAATAAGGTTTCTCGAAATCTAATGAGTCAATATCTACAAAAAAATTATTTAGTGATAAGGATATTTGATTTTTGAAAGATAAAATTTTATTACCTAAACTATCATTTAATAAAAAACGGATTTTTCCATTAGTCAAATTTATATTTTTCACATCAATAACTTCAATATAATTATTAAACAAATCAAGAGTTTTGTTTCTAACTAACAAAGTATCCATTATTTGAACATTGGTAGAATCTATTTTGTTTTTCGATTCGTTAATTATATTTACAACTTCTTCCAAAGTAGCAATTATTTTTTTTTCTTGTTCTTCTAAACTATTTAATGAAGTATCAATTATTGAGAATACAACAACGGTATCGTTTCTAAATAAGTTTTTATATTTAGTAATTTTTATATTAGGTTTTGTTATATTTATATTATTTATATTAAGTTTTTTATTAAAATACATTTCATAAAAATCAATACCTGTCAGATGTAGTTTACTTATCTTAAAATTAAACAAATCGGATCTTAAATTTTTCTTTAATTCATCAATACCGTTTCTTCCTTCGTGGGCTTGTAATGATATATTTTCGATATTTAGTAGAGATTTTTTTGTAGAAAGATTTATGCTTTTTGCCTTTAAAACATGAATATTATCTTTTAAATCCATTGAATAATCCTCTAAATTTAGGTTTACATGGTCGGCATACAAAAACTTTTTGTTTTTATTGTTTTGAGGATTTATTTCAAAATTTGTTAATAAAAAGCTAAGCTTAGATTTGTATGAAATTTTTGTACTATCGTTTATATATTTACTTAAATTAATTGTTGTTTTATACATCAAAAAGTTTCGTATTTTCAAAAGCTTAATATAATGTAAACTTAATGATTTCAAATCATTAGATTTTTTATTTATAGTTCTATTATTGTTGTTTTTAGTAAAATGTGATATAATATTAAGTTTTGCATTTAAAATTTTAAACGAAACTATTTGTAATTCTCTATCATTATACACTTTATGCATGTTTATTCCATCTATTTCTAAATTTGGAATTTGAATATTATATTTGTTTTTTTGTCTAAACTTTGTATTTGATAAAGGTATTAATTTAACATTTTTAGCATTAATCAACTTATTTTCTGATGATAAATACAAATAATTCGCCTCAAGCTTATGTACTTTATCGGCAAGTATCATTTTCATGGATTTTAATCTAAAGAGAATATTATCCGATAATAATATTTTTTTGTTATTTGAATACGATTTTTTATTCAAATCAAATTTTATCAACTTTATTGTAAACTCATTAGCAGAATATTGTGCCGCATTTTTAAAAGATTTATTATATAATTTCAGTTTAGCTTTTCTAAGAAAAAAAGTATCAACTTTAATATAATCAAGCTTACCTTCAATAAGTTTATACAAATCAAGATTATGTCTTTTCTTGCTTATTTCTTTATTATTTTTTCTATTTTTTAAAGCAATTTTTATATCAGGAAAACTAAAAATAAAACTTTTTATATTTATTTTCTTTTCAAAATATGCCTTATTAACATCAAAACCTGTTATTTCAATTTTAGGAATTAAAATTTCAAACAAATTTCCTTTTACTAATTGTAACCATTTTTTTCTAATATTCGAAGGTTTCAATGACACATATTTTGCACTTAAACTTGAGTCGTGAGTTGATATAATTATCTTTGATGCCTTAATAGTATGTATATTATCTTTAAGCTTCAAATCGTATTTATCCATCAAAATTTTTATATTTTCAGAATAAAATAATTTATCTTTTAGTTTATGATTATGTTGATTTACAATAAATTTATGTAACTCAATACTTATTTTACTATCCATTTGAGTACTATATGTTTGTTTTTCAATTGCAAGATCAAAAAAACCATTATTTAGTTTTATTTCTTTTATATATAATTCGTTTATATAAGGCTCCATAGCAGGATACAAATCATTGTGAACGGCATCATACTTAATAGTTTTTTTCTTAATATTACCAGGTTTGTTTATTAGTTTTATTACAGGTTTTTCAATATTTATTGACTTTATGTGTAATTTTTTTTTTCGTACTAATTTTATTATATTTATTCTTTTTATTATAAGCGATTCAAAATATATACTATAAATTGCTTTTTTGTATTTTCTACTAATTTGCAATTTGTTTAGCATTATAGTATCAGGATAAAATTTAAACTTTTTTAGTTTAAATGTACCTGTGCTTAAATCAATCGAAAATTTATCAAAATCAACATGATACAAACCATTGCTTTCTTTTTCAATGGTTTTCTGTATATATTTGCGAATTATTGAACTGGCAAAAAAGTAGAAAAATACTTCAGCTATAAGGAAAATAACTAAAAAAATAACAAGCAGTTTTATTAATCTATGCTTTCTTTTGTTTACCTTTTTGGGTTTTCTTTCTTCTTTTATATTTTCTTTTTTTTCACTCATTAACTATATTAATATTTAAAGTCGGAGACCTTAATTAACTGTATTTATGCACAAATTTATTTATGCGTAAGCAAGGTAAAAAGGCTCGAAGAGCCAACTTTTTATTATTAGACAACAAAATACTATCCAGAATTAAAACAAAAACATACATATATGAAAGATATTGTTATAAAAAATGGATTAATTATAGATAACAAAACACAATATATAAATGACATACATATACATAATGGTAAGATTGCAAATATAAACAATAATATTAACATTACTAATGCAAAAATTATTGATGCCACTAATAAGTATATATTTCCGGGAGCCATAGACCCACATGTTCATTTTTCGTTGCAAACTGATAGTGGTAATTCATCGGATAATTTTTTTACAGGAAGCAAGGCTGCAATTGCAGGAGGAACTACTTGTTTTATTGATTTTGTAACACCACATAGAAAAGAATCTTTGATTGATGCTTTAGAAAAACGAAAACAAGAAGCTAAAAAAAGCTTAATTGATTATGGTTTACATATGAGTATAACAGGCTGGAATAATGATAGTAGTAATGAAATTAAAAAATGCATTGAAAATGAAGGTATAAATTCATTTAAGACATATCTTGCTTACAAAAATTCCATTGGTATTAATGACAATGAGCTGATAAAAGTTCTTGATACAGTATCAAACTACGATGCAATTGTTACAGCACATTGCGAACATGGCGATATTATAGAAAAACTTAGATACGATTATATAAAACAGTCTAAAACAGATGTGAAATATCATGCTTTTTCCAGACCTCAGCAAACAGAATCAGAGGCGGTAAATAGAATTATAATGCTTGCAATGCTAACAAATTGTAAATTATATATTGTTCATGTTTCTACCGAAGAATCTATAAATTTTATACAAAAAGCTCAACAAAATGGACAATATGTTTTAGCCGAAACATGTCCTCAATATCTATTGTTTGACGACTCGGTATACAACAATGATTTTTATGAAGCTGCAAAATATGTATTAAGTCCACCATTAAGAAAAAAACAAGATATAAAAAGTTTATGGAATGCTTTGAAAAACAATACTATTCAAACTATTGCAACAGACCATTGTCCATTCAACTTAATAGGACAAAAAGATAAAGGAAAAAACGACTTTACAAAAATCCCCAATGGTGTAGGTGGTGTAGAGCATCGTTTGGAACTATTATACACATTTGGGGTGCTTCAAAATAAAATAAACATAAATCAATTTGTTGATATTATTTCAACAAATGCAGCTAAAATATTTGGGCTTGGCAACAGAAAAGGAGAAATTAAAAAAAACTACGATGCTGATATTGTAATATGGAACCCTGTGAAAGAAAAAAAAATATCGGTTAAAAATCATTTTCAAAATTGTGATAACAATATATATGAAGGAATAAAAGTTAAAGGTACAGTAGAAACTGTTATTACAAATGGGGTGATAGCTTTCGAAAATAATAAGTTTACTGATAATGAATTAAAAGGTAGGTATATTTACAGAAAATAAGGTCTTCGACCAATTTAATAACTCTTATGCATGATATAATGAATTGTATACTGAAATGAATTAGACTTTAATATTGCTGAGACCTGCAAGGTTTTTAAAACCTTGCAGGTCTTATCGAAAAATCCAAAACCCAGTTTCAATTCAGATAATTCAAGAAAAAATCTATATATTAATAATTTCCACGATTTCCATCTTTGGCTATAAGTGCTAAAACTATTATTATAGATTTTTAATTTTTTCTTTAGTCAATCCAGTAAATTGCATTATTTTTTCAATCGGTTCATTTGCATCTTTCATTATTTTTGCTAATTCTTCTTTTCCTTTTTCTATACCCTCTTGTATTCCTTCTTCTTTTCCTTTTTCCATTCCTTGCTCCATTCCTTTTTCCATTCCTTGCTCCATTCCTTGCTCCATTCCTTGCTCCATTCCTTTTTCCATTCCTTTTTCCATTCCTTGCTCCATTCCTTGCTCCATTCCTTGCTCCATTC
>JAOZVK010000145.1 GCA_029938185.1 Bacteroidales bacterium
ACTTAAAAAAATAGTTCTTGTGTATAATACGTGGAAGTTGGTATATTATAAAGAAGTATAGAATTTGTATGTAAGGTCTTTGACCTATTTAATGTGACTTACGCATTTTTATAAATTGCTATCATGTAGCCAATTGTACAAAAACAAATGCTAAAAAAATTTTGTAAGACTACTTAACTATTAAATTAAAAAAAAACATTTTGAACTATTATTTAAAAATATTACTATTTTTTTTGATAACATATTGTTTATCATTAATTAACTTAAATGCACAAGATGCAAAAGTTTTATTACTTAATAATAAGAGTGATGAAACCAATGTGACAAATTATTTAACTATATACGAAGATAAAAGTGGAAGTTTGAGCATCGATAATATAAAATCGAAAAATAATGAGTTCACAGCATATAACAAAAGTCAAAAACTAAACAAAGAAAGTTTTTATTGGGGAAGAATAAATATTAAAAAAATTTCAAAAATTTCAATTCCTAAAATAATCACAATTGGTAAAAAACGACATTCTGATATTTCATCAATGTACTTATTTAACGAAAATATATTGTTAAAAGAAAGCAAAAGTGGACATTTTGTAAAAAGTAATGAAAAAGAAGTCAAACAGGAACTCGGAAGTAAATTTTTTATTAATCTTAAAGCAAATAATAACTATACTTTATATTTTAGAATAAAAAATATCTCTGGCTTTAGACCAAATTTTTATATCACTATTCAAAATCAAAGTATATTTTATACTAAATTATCGCAAAGGAATATAACATATGGTTTGATTTTGGGAATTTTATCAATAATGTTTTTATATAACATATTGATTTTCTTTTTTAATAGACAATATATATATATATTCTATTCTCTTTATGTTTTTGGTTTAATTTTAAATATTATTGCTGAAAGAGGTTTATTGATTGAGTTTTTTATTCATCAAAATCCTATATTAAATCCTTTTATATTTATTTTATCAACAGGAGTAGCTCTAAGTTCATACTTGCAATTTATAAGATTATTTCTTGATACTAAGAAACTTTACTTAAAATGGGATAAGTTGTTTGTTTTGCTTATAATAACCTATGTCCTTGTGACAATAGCTTTGTTAATAATACTTTCTATACAATTTAATGTATTTATAGCAATAAATGCAAGTAATATACTCAATTTTTTTGTTTTAATAATAGCTACCATATTTATGGTCTATTTATTTCCAAAACGCAATTATATTAATTTATTTTTTATTAGTGGCACCGTTTTATTAACAACAGGAACTATTTTACAGTTAGTTTTATTATTAAATAAAATTAATATTGGTATTAATCCTCAACTTTTTCTAAATATTGGAGCTATTGGACAAATTATTTTATTTTCATTAGGATTAAGTTATAAAATGAAACTTGTTGAGATTGACCGTAATAACTTAAATGTAAAACTTATAAAACAATTAAAACACAATGAGGAATTGAATAAAAAAGTTAATATAGAATTAGAAAATAAAGTAAAAGAGAGAACAACAGAAATTCAACTTCAAAAAGACAAGATAAGCAGTTATGCAGAAAATCTTAAAGAAAAAAATGTATTACTAATAGAAAATAATGAAGAAATTAAACAACATAGAGAAGAGATTCAGGTAACAGTAGAAAGCCTTATGGATGCAAATGAAGAAATAAGCAAACAAAAAATAATACTTGAACAAACAAATAAAGACATAACAGATAGTATAAGTTCTGCAAAAAGAATACAAACAGCAATGTTGCCATCTATTGGAATTATAAAAAAATATTTTAATGATTATATGATATTATATATGCCACGAGATATTGTTAGTGGCGATTTTTATTGGACTCGTAAAATAAATGATTTAGTAATTCTTGCAGTTGCCGATTGTACAGGTCACGGAGTACCCGGAGCCTTTTTAAGTATGTTAGGAATATCTTTTTTGAATGATATTGTATCAAAAAGCAAAATAATTGAAGCCAATTTGATATTAGAAAGTTTAAGAAAAATGGTAAAAACTTCATTAAATCAAGAGGGTAGTAAAGTTAAAGTTAGCGAAGGAATGGATATATCATTGTGTATTATAAATACAAAAACAAATAAATTATACTATTCGGGAGCAAATAATCCTATATATATAATAAAAGAAAATAATAGTGTCACACAAAAAGAGTTTAGTATTTTAAAGACTGATAGTAAAATGAAAATTTTTAATTCAGAATGTGAAAACCAAATAATCGAATCTAAACAAAACTGCTTGCTTGAAATTAAACCAACACGAAATCCGATAGGAATGTATGTCAAAGAAAAACCTTTTGAAGCACATGAAGTACAATTAAATAGTGGGGATAAATTGTATATGTTTTCCGATGGGTATGTAGACCAAATAAGTGATACTAAAAAAGGAAAATTCAATTCTAAACGACTTAAACAATTATTATTAACTATTAATAGCAAAAATATGAGTAGTCAAAAAGCTATTTTATCATCAGAATTTGATAATTGGCGTTCATCTATTAAACAAATTGATGATATTTTGATTATAGGTGTAAAAATAAAATAAGTTATTTAGAAATATTAATTTACATAATTTATTAAAAATTATGTAAAGTCTTCGACCTATTTAATGTTGCTTACACATTCTGCTAATATTTTAATAATGTAATATATAACAAAATATAAATACCGAAAAACTTCTATTTTTTAGATATAATTGACATAAATTAGTTGTTGAATTTGTAAGTAGTCTTACAAAAGTTTTTCGGTACATATATTTTGTTAAGTTACGCATTATTAAAGTATTAACAAAATGCATCAGCCACATTAAGTAGGTCGAAGACCTTAGTTTACTAAAAGCACCATTTAATTATTTTATTGAATAAAAAAGATAAGAATCAAATTTGTTCATCTAAAATTATTAAATTTACAGCACAAAATAATAAATAAAATATTGGAAAAGCACAGAAAAATACATAAACTATCAGATATTGAGCTTATTGATAGGTATAAAGCTAATAATGATACTTTAAATATAGGTATTCTATTTAAACGATATACCGATTTTGTTTTTCTTGTTTGTATAAAATATCTAAAAAATGAACAGAAAAGTAAAGATGCTACAATGCAAATTTTTGAAAAACTTTTGCTTGATTTGAAGAAACATAAAATCGAAAAGTTTAAGCCATGGTTGCATATTGTAAGTAAAAATCATTGTTTATTGCAATTAAGAAAAGATAAGTATACACTTAAAAAAAACAAAGATTATGAAAAAGATTATAAATTGTTTATGGAAAATGAGACTAAAACTTATCTTATAAATGAAGAAGATAAAGAAAAAGAATTGAATAAACTGGAAGTTGCAATACAAAGACTTAATAATGAGCAAAAAGAATGTATAGAATTGTTTTATATTCAAGAAAAATCTTACAAAGAAGTTGTTGACGAAACAGGTTATTCTATGAAACAAGTAAAAAGCTATATTCAAAATGGTAAACGAAATTTAAAAAATATACTAACTAAACTAAATATTACATTATTGTTTTTGTGGTATATTTTCTAATGTCTTCGACATATTTAATGCCTAAAGTTTATTTACACACAAATTTATTTTTGTATTTTAATTAACTGGAAATAAATAATTAAGTAGTCTTACAAAAGTTTTTTGGCATTTATTTTCGCACAATTAACTACATGACAGCAGTATACAAAGATGCGTAAGCCACATTATATAAGTCAAAAACCTTATATATTTTTGGCGTAAGCAACATAAAAAGGCTCGAAGAGCCAAATATAAATAAATAAAATGACTAATAAACTAAATAAAATATTTGGGCAATCTGATTGTGTTAGCATTAACAAACTTAGAAAATATATAAATGGAAAACTTTCTAGTTCGGAGAATCATGCAATCGAAAAGCATATATCAGATTGTAGTATGTGCAGTGATATTTATCATGGATTACTAATAATTCCTGATAAAACAAACTTAGAATTAAACGTTAATGATATAAATAAAAAAATTGACTCAAGGAATAAAAAAGTTTCAAAAATAAGAAACCTTAAAACTATTCGATATAAGTTTGCTATTGCGGTATCAATTTTACTAATTATATCATCTACAATTTGGTTATATAATTATACTAATAATGAAACAACTTATACCTCGGAAAGTTTAGAAATAGTTTCAGATGATTTTGAATTAAAAAGAGAAGCTTCGGATAAGGATATAATCAATGTAAATGAAAATAAAAAAATAAAAAGAGATGAAAATACATTTATCATTAAAGATAAAAGAAAAGAAAAAACAATTGATAATACAAAAACAAATAAAGATGAAGACATAAAAATAAATAAAGAAAAAGATATAAAAACTGATGATGAAGATGAAAATTACATAAATGAAGGTGAAAAAAATATTTCTGTTAAAAAACAAAATTTAAAAATAGAGAAAAATGTAGAAAAAAAAGAAAGCAAGCAAGAAGAAACCATTGAAATTTTCGATGAAGAAGAAATATCAGAAAAGGATGAAGATATTTTAGATGATATGGTGTATAATG
Organism: Bacteroidales bacterium; assembly: GCA_029938185.1. GTDB lineage: Bacteria > Bacteroidota > Bacteroidia > Bacteroidales > JAOZVK01 > JAOZVK01. The sequence goes on from JAOZVK010000145.1 coordinate 4,558, forward strand.
AAAAAAATAAATTAAAAAGAAGAGATAAACAAGCAAAAAGATTTAAATCTGACAATGTAAATGCTTTAGCGGGTGTAGAAAGTATAAATAGCAGGTATATTAAACGAAGAGCAAAAAGTAATACGTGGGAGAGTATAAATGATAAAGTTGTTGTTGATAAAATACAGATTGATAGTTTTATAGATATTAATAATAAGCTATTATTTAATACAGCAATAGATAATTATAATAATGGAAAATACAGCAAGGCAATTATATTGTTTGAAAAAATCTTAAATATTGAACCTAATAATTATCAAGCAAATTATTTTTGCGCAAACTCATATTATGGTATTAATGAATATGGAAAAGCTATAAAAAGATATTACAAAATAATAAAACAAGGTAAAGGAGAGTTTTATGAATCGGCCCAATGGTATAGGGCAAAATGCTATAAAAAACTTGGAAAAAAAAGAGTTGCAAAAAAATTATTTAATAAAATAATTAATGCTAATAGTTCGTATAAAAACAAAGCTAAAGATGAAATTATTGAAAAATAAGGTTTCCGACCTTTTTAATACTGTTATAACTCTATCATCAAATTACATATGAATAATTCTTACTTAGCACCCATAAAAGTTTTTACATATTTTGCATAAGGCATAAATTCAGATATACAATTAATTACAAATTAAGCGAAAGCATCATTAAAATAGGTCAAAGACCTTTAAAAATTAATAAAAATGAAAAATAAACTATTATTATTTATATTGTTAGGATTACTATTATCAGAAATAAAATTATATAGTCAAAAAAAAGATATAGTTGAAACAACTTTAGATGCTACTATATATACATCTTTTTTTGATATAGTAAAAGAAAAAGTGAAAACTTATGTTAATAAATCAGCAATAAATATAGTTAACCAACGCGAATCAAAAACTAAATTATATTCAAATTTTTATATTAACAAAAACGATTATTTAAAGCTTGACTCATTGATGAAAACATGGGGGTATGTTTCGAATAAAGTAGTTAAAACTAATAATCATATTTTAAAAATTGATAAAATTGATATAGAAATAAAATATTTAGTACAAAAAAAACAGTCATACAATAGTGAAATATCTAAAATGACTGAAAAAGGAGATAGATATTATAAATACTGGGAAGAAATAAGGTTTATAGAAAAACAAATTTTTAGTTTACAAAAAAAATTAAAAGACTACAAAATTAACAATACTTATTATATTAATATTACACTATATAATGAAAGTGTTGATTTGACAACAAGTGATTTGTCGTGGGTAAATATGCCTGGAGCTTCGTTTGATATGTTATTTGTAGAATCACCAGTATCATCAATTTCAGCATCGCAATATATGGGGTTTTCGCTTAAATACTTGTTTACAAGAGGGAAATCGTATGCTATTTTAGGAGCTTTAAAAGAATCGTCCGATGAAGTTGAAGATAATGACAGATATAAAGAATTGTTTATTTTGGGATTTGGACAAGATTTTTATTCCAAACATTTTGGTCGTGGAAAAAATAAGTTTTTGAATTTGTATACAGGTTATAATATTGGTGGTGTTTTTGCTACTGGTGAAAACTCAAAAAGTAAAATTTTTTATCTCGCACCTTTTTTGGGTATTGAGCTTTTCAAAAATAAATATATTTTGTTAGATACAAGAGCTGGATATTTTGTACCTTTTTATAAAAATAGAAATCTTCGAGGTATTATGGTAAATGCATCATTCAATTTTGTTTTTTAGGTCTTTGACCTATTTACAAATTCTGTTGTGGTTTAAAACATGTCACATATTCTTATTTATATGCGTTGTATGTTGTTATATTTTTTAATTGCAATGAAAATCAATAATATAATCGCCTACTGTTGGTGTGGCTTAAAGCCACACCGACAGTTTTAAACAAGCAAGATGTAACAAACCAGTACAAGAAATTGCAAATTTCTAATTTCTAATTAAAATATCGCCTTCATTAGTTATATTTACTTCAACTTCGGGAAAGTCTTTTTTTGTTAATTGTCTTATTTTTGATATAGCTCTTTTTTGTGGGTCTAACTTTGTGCCAGTCATTTTATCTTGATATATAGGAGTTATTTTTCCTTTCAAAAACTTACCATTTTTATCTACATAAAGTTTTATTATTGGGGCTATGCCACTTGGACCTGTTAAGTTGAATCTTCGGTATGTACAAAAATTGCCCATACTATAAATGATAAATCTTTCTTTGTAAATATCAATAGCTCTGGTAACATGTGGTCCATGTCCGAAAACAATATCTGCACCTGCATCAATTACACTATGAGCAAAATCGTATACATTACCCCTATTATGTCCCAAAAAAGTTTCATATTTTCTTGTAACGTGTTGGTGGTTTCTACCTTCGGCTCCACCATGAAATGAAACAATAACTATGTCGCATTTTTCTTTAAGTTTTTTTACCGTATTTTTTGCTTTTGGAATATCTGTTATTTGACAAGTTCCTGAATTTGGAGCAAATGCACAAAAACCATATTTGACTCCATTCTTCTCAAAAATTATTGAAGGGTAGTCTGTTAGTCCAGCAAAATGTATTTTATTTTCTTTTAGTACTTTTACAGTATTTTTGCGACCATAAGCTCCTAAATCTCCTAAATGATTATTTGCAATACTTACAACATCAAAACCTGCATTAACAAAACATTTTGCATAAGATTCGGGCATGCTAAAACGATAGCAATTTTTTGGACTATTACACTTTTTAACATATCTAATATCATCAGAAAACACACCTTCGCAATTTCCAAAAGTCACATCTGCATCTTTTAAAATATCAATAACTGGTTCGAGCAATGTATTACAATTGTTATTTTTAGGTAAATAATTTGGCGAAGCTGGGTAGTTAGTGCCAAGCATCATATCACCAACTCCAATAATTGTAATTGTGTCATTACTTACTACATTGCTATTTGTTTTGTTTTTTTGAGTTACACTTTGCGTTAAAATTGTATTTTTAACTAAATCAACATCTTGTTTACTGTTCTTATTATTTGGTTTAGCATTACTATCATTACACGAGATAGCTATCAAAAAAATTGACAGTAAAAATAAACTAATTGTTATAAGATTTATTTGTTTCATTATTATATATTTTTAAATTTATGGATACCTAATTAAGTTTTTTGACCTATTTAATGTGGCTTACGCATTTTTTCAAGCTACTGTCATGTAGTTAATTGTACGAAAACAAATATCGAAAATTTTTTGTAATACTACTTATTTACTAGAAATCAGTTAAATTATTCCAATATTTTTTTTATCTCTTTTTCATCTTTATCAAGTATATTAGCAATTTCCAAAATAGTTTTATTATTTTCAAGCATCATCAATATTATTTTTTTTAAAGAGTTATTTGCATCTTCTTTTAGTCTGCGTTCTTCTTCTTTTAGTCTACGCTCTTTTTTTTCTCGTTCATGTGCTTCTTTTTCTCGTTCTTGTGCTTTTTTTTCTCGTTCTTGTGCTTCTTTTTCTCGTATTAATGCTTCTTCTTTTAATTTTCGTTCTTCTTGAATACCTTTTTCATAATCTTGTTCGTACTTTAGGCTACGTATAAATTTTTCATTTAACATAGGTTTGTTAAGATAGCTGGCTACTCCAGCAAATTCATCGTCTATATCTGTCAATTCCAAAATATACTTGTCATCTGTGCGATGTGTTTGGTCAAACAGGTTTAGCATTTTCTCAAGACGTGTTTTTCGTTCTCCTTTCAATCGTTCTACTTGTAATATGTAAGTTGGATGTGTTAGTAATTTCACAAAATCATGTTTCTTTTCAATAACTTTTTTTGTTATTGCATCAACTACTTGATTTTTTATTATTATTCCAGGTGTTTTATATTCATTGTTTTTGCCTAAGTTATAGCCAAGAATATAAATACTTATAATTGGTAGGTGTTCTGTTTTTGATTTTCCATTTTGGTTAATATAAGTATGTTTTTTGCTATAGTTTTGTCCAAGATATTCTCTAAATCGTGCCACTGGATTTGGTGTACGAGATTTTTGTACTTCAATTAGTGTGGCAAATCTTTCTCCAGTTTGAGTTAGTATAATTGCTTTAAAATCGTAGCGAGGTAAAAATATTTGTGTTCCTTTGATTAAAACTGCAGTCTCTTGTGGTTTGGATTCTAAACTTAATATTTCACAGTCAATTATTACAGATAATATTTTTTTGGCAATCGACTCATTGTCCATTAGGTATTTAAAAACTCTATCGTATAAAGGATTTACTATTTTCATATATTAATATATTATTGGAACATTTAATAAAATCGTTTTAAATATCTTGATTTGTGCAATTAAACTTATCTTTTGAATTATAATTATACTTTAAATGGTACAATTATTCAATGATATAATGGTACAATAATTTGATTAATAATTGATACCAGTTTGTTAATGTTAAAACTATAACCGTTTAGAGTATATTATGCATAAGTAAGATTAAACATATCAAAAATTTTAATCAAGACTCAAGCCACCTCTTGATGAAATTTCTATGAGTTGATTGTATTGAGTCGGACTTAAATCTGCAAAGAAGAAATTTATGGGATTTACAGTTTTACCATCTAAACTTATTTCATAGTGTAAATGAGGTGTTATTGACTTACCTGTATTACCTACTAAACCAATAATTTGACCTCTTTTTATTTTTTTACCACGATGTACCATTATTTTGCTAAGATGGGAATATATTGTTTTATATCCAAAACTATGCGAAATTCTAATTTGTTTTCCGTGTCCTCTTTTTTCATTTGCAACAATTACAGTACCATCAGCTGTTGCATATACTGGAGTTCTTTCGGGAACTGCAAAATCAATACCTGGATGAAATGCAGGTGTTTTATATATTGGATCTATCCTTTGTCCATAACCATAAATTATTAATTTTAATTTTTTATTAGCTACAGGTTGAATTGATGGAATATTATTAAGCATAGATTCCTTTGTGTTTACTAATTTAGCAAGTTCGTTGTACGTTATTGACTGCGTTCTCATTTTTTTTCTCAAAACAATTAATCTATCATAATTTTCAGAAACAATTTGTGTTAGACCTTTGCCTAAAAATAATTCATACCTATTTTTAATTTCATTATTTTTTGAATTTTTAGTAGGGTCTGTTTCAAAAATTGCTCTATGAATGTTGTCATCTCTACTTTGTACATCTTTCAATACTTTTTCTGTTTGTTCTAATCTGCTCAATTGTTTTTTATATTGTTTATTAAGTTGAGAGTTTTCTCTTTTTAGTTTCCTTTCGCTTGGCGATTCGGTAACGTATGAAAATCCTACAAAAAGAATAACTGCTATAACGACTCCTGCAATAAATTGAGTGAGAAATACTTTGAAAAATCTCTCTTTTTTACTCATTTTTGCTTTCTTGTATTCTAAAGATATAGGGTCAAACTTAAATTCATTTTTTGCCATATTTGTTTTTATTTAGTTTCAATGCAAAAATACAAAAAAATAAATTTATATTATAGTATTTATTAATTTAATTAAGCATTACATTGTATCGTACACTGTATGAGACTATTATTGTTTTAGTATATAAAGTAAATGCAAGCTTGAAGGCTTAATGTAAAGGTCTTTTTTTAATCATACCACCTTTTGCGTCTTTAATACTATGCATTACTATAAATGCATCTTCATCAATTTTATCAAGTTCTGTTTGTAATTTTGCTAATTCTAATCGTGTAATTAGAGTATAAATAATATTGGTCGGTTGTAAAGTTTCACCCTCTTTTGCATATCCTTTTTTACCTGAATATATAGTACAAGCACGACCTAATTTATTGATTATAGCAATTCTTATCTCTTCATTTTTATCAGATATTATTGTAACCCCTATGTATTCTTCTATTCCAGAAACAACAAAATCAACGGTTTTTGATGCTGCCAAATAGGTTAACATTGCGTATAATGAAATTTCTATACTGAAAACAAAAGCTGCAAATCCAAAAATTAAAACATTAAAAATTAATATTATATCACCAATTGTTAAAGCTGTTTTTTTGCTAAAAAAAATAGCTAATACTTCTGTGCCATCAATTACTGAACCTCCACGAATAGACAATCCAATTCCCAGTCCGAGAAAAAAACCTCCAAAAATTGCAATAAGTAATTTATCATTTGTTATTATCGGAAATGGTACAAAATGAACTGAAATTGCAAGCATAATAATAGCTATAATACTTCTTAATGCAAATCGACGACTAATAGACGTGTATCCCATAATTATAAATGGAATATTTACAGCAACTATAAGAACAGATAAAGGTATTTGAGTCATTTCTGTTAAGATAAGCGAAATTCCCATTGCTCCACCATCAATAAACATATTGGGTAGTAAAAAACCTTTTAAGCCAAAGCCTGCTGCGGATATTCCTAACAATATGAAAAAAATATCATGCAAAATGTGTTTAAATTCAACTTTTTGGTCTGAAATTTCTTTTTCTAATTGTTTTGCAGTAATTTTTTGAGCTCTATTTTGTAATTTTCGTCTTATGGTTTTAATGATAATATTTTGAAACAAATTTTTCATTTTTAGTTTATTAAATTATTAGAATAAGTTTTATTTAGTCATTTTTTCTATTTCTCGCTTGTCTTTTCCAAATTCTTTTTTTTCGTCATAGCGAATTAAATATGTTTTTACTTCTACATTGTTTATAATTTTAGTATCCTCTTTTATTTTATCAGATTTTATTGTA
>JAOZVK010000006.1:0-10254 GCA_029938185.1 Bacteroidales bacterium
TACTTCACTATATTGAGTGCTGCAAACAAGTGATTTGTGCAATATTTAAGTAAGTTGGTAAATAAAAAATATATAATCCTTTTTTCTTCCATTCTTCTATTTTGTTTTTAAAAATATTAGATGTGTGAATTGAAGCATTATCAATAATAAGAAAAGTTTTATTAGTAATAGTTTTAGAAAAATCATCAATACATGCCACAACAAGTTTTGAATCAAAGTTATGTGTTGAAATAAAGGAAGTTAAATTATTTTGTTTGTTTATGATACCAAAAACATTAAGTCGTTTACTTTTTTGCGGTAAAAGCTTAGTATACTCGCCTTTAGCTTGCCAACCATAGGGAATACAAGGCTCCAAACTAAAACCACTTTCATCTACATAACAAACATCTAATTCTCCTTTTTCTTCTAACAAATAGAGTTCTTTTAATTGCTTTAATTTCTCCTGATATATGATAGGATCTTGTTTACCTTTCAACGATTTACGAAACCGTTTCCATGTATAGCCAAGTTTTTTAATGAAGCGTTTTAATTGACCATTACTTATATTTAATCCTAATTTTTTGCCGATTTATGATGCGGCTGATTTTAAATGTTTATTGTTTTTTTTCATTACATATTTGACAGCATTAATATGTTCTTCATTATCAATCAATAAAATAGGTTTCTTATTATTATTATTTTGAAAAACAAACCAATAATACCTGAAGCTAAATATCTATTAAACCATGTATAAATTGTACGAGTACGTACACTAAATATATTTGCTAATCTTTTGACTTTGTGTCCTTTATTGCTTAATAAAAGACATTGACAACGGTCTCTGAATTTTTCTACTTTTGAATTTCTAAATCCTTCTTCTAAAGTGATAATATCTGATGCTGTTAAATTTGACACAAATCTCATAATCTTATATTTTTAAATGAGCGTGCAATTTACAAAAAAAAATGTCGATTTTATATGACGAACTACTTACCACGATTATCATCGTGGTTTAACAATAGTTGTTGTCCTTACAGACTTTTGATTGCACAGGTCGAAAAACTTTTGTAATAGTACTTATTACTTAAATGTTGCACCAAAATCATCAATTATTCATATATGTATCTGATATCGAGGTGCTATAGTATTATATATTTTTTTCATCACCGTAACTAAAATTTTATTATATTTTTGATTTTATTGAATTCTAAGTTACTGATTACTAAATGTAAATTTTTATAATTTTAGTTTTTTATGTAAGCCATTGATATAGCGGTTATTTGTTTTTTGTGCAGTATTTAATACTCTCATAAACAATTTATTAATACAATAAAATCAATATTTCGTGTAACATTTAAGTTATTAATGATTTATTGTTAAAATGAGAATTACTGGATTTTATACACAATGCAACGCAACGTTTATTAAAAACGTATAGTCTTAATAAGATACATAACTTTCTTCTAATAATAAATTAAATAGTTAAAATATTATGAGACATTACCCAGTTTATTTTGTTAAAAACAAAACAATTACAATCTTATTACTTATATTATTTATAAGTTTTTCTCAAGTATTTGGTCAAAACAGGTACTTGTCTTTTTCGAAAGATAAAAAAGAGTCAGAAAACAAAAAAACCTTACCGCTACGCAAAACAAAAAAACTTGATTCAAAAGCTTATCAAGTTTCTTTTCAATTTTCGGGAGCATTTATATCCGATAATAAAGTCGAAAATACAAATTACAATTATTTACACATTGATGGTTTTTCAAAAATGGGGCAAATAGGAGCACCAGCCCTTCCTGCAAAAAATGAAATTATTGCAGTACCAAGAGGTGCTGAAACCGAAATTGTAATTTTAGAAGCTGATTATATCGAATACAGCGGATATATGATACACCCAACACTTGAACCAGCAAGAGATACAGAGGGAGCTCCAGAGCCTGAATTTAAAAAAGATGAAGAAATATATTCATCAAATGAATTTTTTCCTAAAAAAATTGTTGAAATCACAAATACAGGAATTAGTAGAGGAACACAATTGGTTTATGTAGAACTGCGTCCTGTTCAATTTAATCCAGTAACTGGAGTAATTCGTGTTTATAAAAATATTCGTTACAAATTGGTAAAGCATGGAGGAGAAGAAAATTTTGATTATATAAAACGCGAAAATTCTACTCACTACAGAAATATGTTGAAACGAAAAGTTATCAACTCAGATGATATTCCTCAAGCAAGTTTTGAAGAAAAAAAAGAAAACGAAAAAGATAACGAAGGTGCAAGTAATTACATAATTATAACTCATAGTAAATATAATGTTGCAGCAAATGCATTAGCAAATTGGAAACGACAATTAGGATATTCAGTTGAACTTGTTTCAAAATCAAGCTGGACAGCTGATGAGGTTAAAACAGCTATTCACAGCCGATATGCAGCATGGATACCAAAACCTGATTATTTTGTAATTATAGGTGACCATACTGGAACTTATGCTGTCCCTGGCGAAGTACATAATGTAACTCGTAATGAAACTTTTGCAACTGATTTATATTTTGCTTGTATGGATGGTAATTCCGATTGGCATCCAGATATGGCAAAAGGACGTATTTCTGTTTCATCGGCTAATGAAGCATTGATCGTTGTAAATAAAATTATTAAATATGAAAAAAATCCACCTACAACAGCATCTTATTACACAAATGCCCTAAGTTGTGCACAATATCAAGACAACGATAATAATGGCTATGCTGATAGACGATTTTGTCATACAAGCGAAAATATTAGAGATTATTTACAAAATCAACAAGGATATAGCTCTCAAAGAATATATTATTCAAGTACAAGAGCAAATAAATCTACTTTAAAATATAATAACAAATACTATTCCGATGGAGGAGATTTACCTGAAGAACTTAGAGATGCAAATTTTAATTGGAACGGAGGAGAATCCGAAATAACAAATTCAATTAATGCAGGTAAATTTATGGTTTTTCATCGCGACCATGGTTATTCAGGAGGTTCTGGTTGGGCACACCCTTATTATACAACTTCAACTATGACAGATTTAACAAATGGTGATTTGCTACCTGTTATTTTTAGTATGAACTGCCATACAGGTGAATTTCAATTAGATAACTGTTTTGCAGAAAAATTGTTAAGAATGGAAAATAAAGGAGCTGTTGGTGTGGTTGGGGCTGCATATTATAGCCTTAGTGGTTACAACGATGGACTTTCGCTTGGAATGATTGATGCTATTTGGTCAGACCCAGGACTATATCCGGTAATGGGTACAGCTGGTACAGGAAGTAACTATACAATTGGTAAAGGAAATAATATTTATACAATGGGCGATGTTCTTAATCAAGGGCTTTATGCTATGGAACAAAATGTTTCGTGGTCATCTAGCAGGAAATATGAATATGAATTATTCCATTATTTTGGAGACCCTGCAATGAAAATATGGACATCGAACCCAAATGATAATATTATAACTGCTACTCATAACTCAGATATTGAATGTAGCAGCACAAGTTTGACAATATCCAACTCGGAAGCTAATGCAACTGCATCTTTAGTTTTGAACAATAAATTATTATCAAAAACAACGCTTGACGAAAGTGGTAATGGGACATTAAACTATACAATTACAACAGTTGGAAATATCACACTAACAATTTCAAAACATAATGCTAAACCGTATGTTTCAACATTAACACAAACTGGTTCATGCGATTATCCTCCAAATGTAATAGTTAAAGATATTAATTCAGTTACAGATGTTACTGCCACATTGAGCGGCGAAATAACATATACTGGCACAACAACTATTACCGAAAGTGGTTTTGTTTATGCAACTATCATAAATCCTGAAATTAATGGAAACGGAGTTAGCAAAGTTAAAACTGACCCGACTGTAACAGACGGAACTTTTAATGTAGATATAAGTAATTTATCAGCATTAACAAAATATTATGTAAGAGCTTATGCTATAAATAATTCAGGAATAACATACAGTATAAGCCAATCTTTTTCAACTGATTGTGGTGCTATTTCATCTTTACCTTATACTCAAAATTTTGATGCTTTCAAAACATCAACTTCAATGACAAGATGTATGGATGATGAATTTTATGAACAAGAATGCTGGATTAATGATAAAATTAATGATGACACTGACTGGACACCTATAACAGGAGCAACAAGATCAGGTTCTACTGGACCAAATAGAGACCATACAGGTGGTGGAAACTATGTATATATTGAAGCATCAAATTGTTATAACCATACTGCATATTTAGAAACTCCTATTTTTGATTTTAGTCAAGTTACAAAAACACCAGTACTTACATTTTATTACTATATGTATGGTTCGGATATGGGAACTTTACAAATTGATTTGTATTATAATGGTAGTTGGCATAATGCAATAAATACAAACTGGAATGGTACATATGCTACAAATATATCAGGAAATCAGGGATTTGATTGGTATATGGCAACTGTTGATATTTCAGAAGCAAAGTCTTATTCCGATGTAAAAATTAGATTCAATGGACTAACAGGTTCACAATATAAAAGTGACATTGCAATTGATGATATAGAAATTAGTTTGAACCCAAAACCAACAGCAATGATTTCTTCAACCAGCGGTTGTGAAACAGGAACAGTTAGAGTAAGTTCTAACTTGCAGGCTTTGCAAACTTTCTATTTATTAAATGCCGATGGTAGTTCCGAAATTGCTAATAGTGGAGAAGTAAATGCTAATTACTATGAATTTACAGGACAAGTTAGCGGAACATATACTGGTAAAATTAAAAAAGATAGTAAATTATCGGATATTTCAGCACAAACTATTTTAACTAAAAAAACAGTTCCTGGACAAGCTTCAGTAATTAATGGAACAAACACAATTAGCAATTTTACAACTCCATTAACTTACAGTGTTACAAAAGTTAATAACGTAAATTATAGTTGGGTATTTCCAAATGGCTGGAAACAAACAAGTGGAACTAATACAAATTATATTACTGTAATTCCGTCAGAAACAAATGGGGATATTGTAGTTACACCATCAAATGAATGTGGAATAGGAACTAAAAGAACACTAACTGTTAAAATAGCTAATTTAACAGCTGTGGTTTCATCAAAAGGTGGTTGCAAAACAGGTACAATTAAAGTAGGTTCTAATTTTCAGGGTTTACAAACTTTCTACTTATTAAATGCCGATGGCAGTTCAGAAATAGCTAATAGTGGAGAAGTAAATACTAATTATTATGACTTTACAGGACAAGTTGCAGGAACATATACAGGTAAAATTGAAAGAAATGGTAAAATTTCTAATATTTCTGCACAAACTATTTTAACTAAAAAAACAGTACCAGAACAACTTTCAATAATTAGTGGAAATACAATGATTGCCAATTTATCAAAACCATTAATTTATAGTGTTGAAAAAGTAAATAATGTAACCTATAGTTGGAAATTTCCAGATGGTTGGAGGCTAACAAGTGGAGCTAATAGAAATTCGATTATTGTAATGCCATCAACAACAAGTGGTAATATTATGGTTACAGCTTCAAACGAATGCGGAAGTGGAAGTTCAAGAACACTTGTTGTAACTATGAATGATGCAATATCAATAAACAAGCAACCCAGTAATTTAAATGTTTGTAAAGGTTCAAGTGACAGATTTACTATTGAAGCTATCGGAATTGGTTTGAAATACCAATGGAAAAAAGGCAAGTCTGATATTCCTAACGCCACAAATTCCACATATTTACTAATAAATGTATCTGATAATGATGCAGGCAATTATTCATGTGTTGTAACAAATGGGAAAAAAACAAAGACAAGTAATATTGTAATATTATCCATTGATAAACCCACAAAAATAATTCGAAATCCCAAAAGGCAAACAATTAATGAGAATGAAAATGTATCATTTGAGGTTTCGGCAACGGGTAGTAATTTATCTTATCAGTGGAAAAAAATAGGTTCGTTAATTCCTAATGCTATAAATTCTAAATATACAATAGAAAACATAACTATCAATGATGCAGACTATTACTACTGTGTTGTAATAGGCAATTGTGGGAAAAAAGTAAGTGACGTTGCAACTTTAATTGTAAACAAAGCTACTTCGATTGAAAATATTGCTAAAAATGGAGTCAATATTTATCCCAATCCTTCAAACGGTATTATTAAATTAGTAATTGATAAACAATTTAAAAAAGCAAGTTTAATAATTTCAAATACAAATGGTAATCAGATTTTTACAAAAGATTTACATACAAATGAAATTACTGTTGATTTAAGAAATAAAGCAAAAGGTATTTATTTTATTAAGTTGATAATTGATGGCGAAATTATTAATTCAAAAATAATAATTGAATAACAGATAAGTGTATCAAAATTGAATTTTCTTATTTTCAGTTCTCAGTCTGGCAGTTGGCAGTCGGCAGTCTTCAGCCAACTTACTCAAGAGAAAAAGGCGTAGTAAAAAGACTGAGAACTGTTTTGATATACTGTTTTGATATACTGTTATTAAAGTACTGTTATTAAAGTACTGTTATTAAAGTACTGTTATTAAAGTACTGTTACAAAAGTTTATCGACATTTACTTATTCATAACTTTCTGATTAAATTGTCTTTGTACTAATGCGTAAGCAACTATAAATAGGTCGAAGACCTTAATAAAATTTTATATCAACCAACATGAGACAGCACCAATATTAATAGGTAATTTATATCGCCGTATACCATCAAATTGATATAAAGCATTTACAACAGCCGAAGCTGTGGGTACAAGCCCAATTTCGCCTATTCCTTTTGCGCCATATGGACCAACAGGGTCTTTTACTTCAACACCTTTAACAACAATTTTGGGTGTTTGGTGTGCTCGCAATATTTTACAATCTTTTAGTTTTGAGCTAACTAAATATCCATCTTTCATTGGTAGGTTTTCGCTGAGTGCGTATCCTAAGCCCATATGCACAGCTCCTTCTATTTGTCCCTCAAAAAGCATTGGATTCATAATTTTACCTGCATCGTGGGCAGCATATATTGTATCAATATTGCCATTATTGTCAAGAACACAAAGTTGTGCAGCATAACCATATGAGTAATGTGTGATTATCTTCTCAACATCATCGCCAGGTTTTGTAGTCCAATCGCAAATATATTCTCCTTTATATTTTTTTCCAATCAGATTTTTTAGTGTTTTCGTTTCTAAATCTTTTATCAATTCCTTTGAAGCATGAATTATAGCATTACCCAACAAAGCAGTTGCTCTTGATGATGTTGTCATTCCTGTTTTTATTTGTGCCTTAGTATCAACATCAACTTCTATAAATTCTGGTTTAATATCAGTTTCCTGACAAAAAGTTTGGATTGCCATATTATGCACCCCCTGTCCCATTTCTGTCCAACCATGTTGTAATAATATATGTGTTTCCGATTTTATTTCAATAGTTACATTTGAAAAATCAGCCATACCATTTCCCACTCCCGAATTTTTTATAGCACAAGCCAATCCTGAATATTTAGCTTTGCTGTATTCTTCTTTCAATTCGTCAAGGCAAGCTCTTATTCCTACACCATAAACTTTTTGTCCAGTGGCTGTTGTCAAACCATCAACAAGAGCATTATTATATCTAAACTCCCAACGGTCAAAATTTCCTTTTTCGCAAATTTCATCAATACATGATTCTATTGCAAAAGATACTTGATTAGCACCAAAACCACGCATTGCTCCCGATGGAATATTGTTTGTATATACCGTTTTTGCTTCAATATCAGTGTTTGGTATATAATATCCTGCTGTTGCATGTCCGGCTACTCTTTCCAGAACTTTGTTTCCTACTGATGCATATGCGCCTGTGTCGCCAACTGCTCTTAGTTTTATTGCAGTAAGTTTTCCTTGTTCGTTTGCAGCCAATTCCATATCCATATACACAGGATGTCGTTTTGGGTGCATACGAATAGACTCATCTCTTGTAAGTAAAACTTTTACTGGTTTTTGTAATATATACGCAAATAATCCAGCATGTCCCTGAACTGTAATATCCTCTTTTCCACCAAAACCTCCACCATTGGGTATTAAACTTACACGTACTTTATCTTCGCTTAAATTAAGAATTGAAGCAACTTGTCTGCGGTCTTCATATACACCCTGCCCTTGGCTCAATATATCAATTCCTCCAATTTCATTTGGTTTAGCAATAGCTACTTCAAACTCTAAAAAACCATGTTCGATTCTTTGAGTTTGGAATTTTCCTTTTGCAATATATTTGGCTTCTTTAAATGCTTTTTTGGGATTTGCTTTTTTTATTACACAATTTTCAAAATTATTTGGTCTTTCTTTATGAATTTGTGGCGAGTCAATTTTCATTGCTTCATAAGTGTCGGTAATGGGCGAAAGTAATTCATATTCAACATTAATTAACTCAACTGCTTTTCGTGCAATATCTTCGTCTGTTGCAACGATTCCTGCAAGTACATCGCCTATATAATTTGTAGTTTCGCCTTGTGCTATCATCAATGGCCAATCTCTGAAAATTAATCCAGTTTTAATTTTTCCTGGAATGTCCAAAGCTGTAAAAATTTTTATAACTCCATCTAATTTAAGAGCTTCACTTATATCAATTTTTATTATTATTGCGCGTGGATGTTCACTAAATTTTAGAACACCATATAACATTCCATCAAAAGATATATCATTTACAAAATCTCGTTTACCTATTGCAGTTTCATAGGCTTTGTATTTTGGGTGAGAAATACCGATTTTTCCGGAAGTTTTGTTTATTTCTAAATTTTTATTTTCATTAATAATATTAGCACTAAATTCAATAGCTTCTTCAATTTTTTTATATCCTGTACATCTACAAAGGTTTAGTTTTAAAGCTTTTTTTATTTCATCGTTTGAAGGCAAAGGCTTTTCTTGAATTAAAACTTTTGTTCGGGTAATGAAACCCGGAGTGCAAAAACCACACTGAACAGCACCTTTGTTTACAAAAGCATTTGCAATTACATCTCTTACATATTCGGGGAAGCCCTCCATTGTATAGATTTCAGCATTATTCAGTTTTTTCATTTTTGTAACACATGCTAATTTTGCTTTACCATTTATTTCGACCATACATGCGCCGCATGTAGCCTGTTTTGAGCATCCGTCTTTTACTGAAGTTATACCTTTGTCTTTTCTTAAAAAATCAAGCAATGACCTATCTTCTAAACTGTTATATTCTACTGTTTTATTATTTAGTGTAAATGAAATCATATTTTATTAATATTAAAAAAGTACTAAGGTCGAAGACCCTTGAATAGTCAAAATTTAGGTTAACTGAGTTTATTTAGGCGTAAGCAACATAAAAAGACTCGAAGAGTCTAAAATTATTTTGTACCCCAATCTTTTATACACCTAACCGAATAAGCAAAAGTTCGATAATAATTATAACGTCTTATTTTGTCATCTTCATAACTTAAATAGCGGTAATAGGCATATTTAGCTCCACCTGACGAACTTGTCCAAAAGCCAGTCAGCTCGCCAATACCAAAAGACCGATTGTTATAAACTATACTACCTGCTGGAAGTGCCAAAAAACCACTACTATTACTTCCATTACCATTATAGCTCCAGTATTCTTTAGTTTTTAGAGAATCTCCTGCTATTTTTTCGTCTCCAAAATATGTAATAAGTGTTTTCCATTCTCCATCAGTTGGTAAGTGCCATCCTTCGGGACATGCTTTTAAAGCAGCTTTCCATGTATATAAACGTCCATATTTATCACAGTTTCTTTGTCTTTTATCGTAACACCAACTATTTTCGGTACTATAATTTAGATTTTTAGCCATCCATACTCTCAATCCAACTCTTATCCATTTGTAAGTTTGTCCATCGCGTTTATCAGTAAAAACTCCTTCTTGTTGAGCATTTATTGATATTGATATAATAAATATATTTATAATTAATGTGAGTTTTATTAAATTATTCATTTTATATAATTTTATTTAATGTAATTGATATTGGCATAATTAATTTATAATAATCTTTCAACACCTCTTCTTTTGTATCTTTAAAACCTAAATATATTACAGAATACTTACCACAGTGTTGTTTAATATCCTCTCCTGTTTGCCAAATTTTAAACACATTAAGATGTACACCAAACTGACAATATGCTTTTTTTTATTTTACATCAAATTTTGGAATTATGTATGGTTCTTTCCCCGCAAAAACTATTGGAAGTTTTATTATCTTATCTTCTTCTATTTTAC
>JAOZVK010000006.1:10354-32516 GCA_029938185.1 Bacteroidales bacterium
ATTATCATTTTCAATAATACTTTTAAAATCTGAGTCGCCGAGATTTAATTCTTTTCTTTTTTTCATCTTTTAAGTTTTATATTGTGAAAACTTTGCCAAATTTTAAACACATTAAGATGTACACCAAACTGATAATATACTTATTTATTTTTCATCAATATTGGAATAATATAAGGCTCTTTCCCCGCAAAAACTATTGGAAGTTTTATTATCTTATCTTCTTCTATTTTACTGTCAATAAGTTCTTTGTAATACTTGTTTTTGTCTATTTGTGCCAAAGCTTTTTTAATTGATTTATTTATTCTTTTCACAAAATTATTATTTGTTTCTTTGTCTTTTAGCTTTTCTATTTGTTTTATTTCTATTACAACACCATATTTTGATTTGTCATGTGGAATAAGCATAATATCATATCTACCATCGCCACTTTCTTTATCAGATTTTATAATGTAATCATCTCCAATTATTGCAAGTAAACCAAGCATATATGATTGATAAACATATTCGTGTGTTTTGGCTGTATTGTAATAACTAAATGTATCGCCAATTATTTGTTTAAACCCTTTTTCAAAACTCGGTATTTCATTGTTTGTTAAATAATTAAATGTTTCGATTAATTGATATTTATCAATATTTATTTCCGATTCAAACCATTCGATTACTGTGTCCTGAAAAATTGTTTTTATTTCACTATTTGGAATAATCAGTTCGTAGCCTTTTCTTGATATTTGTTTTCTTGTGGTTAAATATCCGCTGTATGCGAGCAATGTCCAAATTAAGCTTTTTCTTTTTTTTAGGTCCGTGAATACAAAATTTTCTTCCAAATCTTTTGTTACTGTTTCTCCGCTTATCAGTTTGAGTATTTCTTTACGAATATTGCTTGCATCTTTCTTTTTTATTTCATCTTTTATTAATTCATTAGTACTGGTATTTGTCCAATATGTTTTAAACTTTTCTTTTTTACTGACAGCAAAGTTTAGTATCGACCATGGATTGTATATGTTTTCAGTATCGCCAATTTTATATCCATCGTACCAGTATTTTATAGTGGAGTAATCGGTTTTTGTTTTGAAATCTTTTAATATTTGTTTCACTTCGGGTTCGGTAAATCCAAACTTATCGGAAAATTCTTCGTCAAGTATTGAATGAACAGTAATATTATTCAGTCCAGTAAAAATACTTTCTCGCGAAACACGCAAAATTCCTGTTATCACTCCTTTATAAAGACTTGTGTTATCTTTGTAAGCACCACTTAACAGGTTTCGCATAAAAGGTATTATCTTGTTATAATATTTTTTATATCCTGCCTGAATAGGCGTGTCGTATTCATCAACAAGAATTATTACTTTTTCTTTATGGTATCTTTGTAAATACCCGCTTAAAAGTTTTATACTATTTTGATAATCTGTCTTTTTTGCTATTTCATTTAATATTTTATTATACTTATTTTTTTCATCTTCATATAGAGTTCCTTTTTCTAATAAATATCTGTGGTTTCTGTATAATTTTACAATTTCAGAAATAATTAGTTTATAACAATCCTCCCAAGTTTCCTCTTTTGCATCTTTAAAACTTAAATATATTACAGGATACTTACCACAGTGTTGTTTAATATCCTCTTCGGTTTGCCAAATTTTAAGTTCGGTAAATAGTTTTTTATTTTCGGGTTCATTTTTATCAAAGAAGTATTTGAGCATTGATAAATTCAATGTTTTTCCGAAACGGCGAGGACGAGGTAATAATAATACAGCTTTTTGTGCTTTGATAATTTCTTTAATTAACATTGATTTGTCTATGAAATAATTATCATTTTCAATAATACTTTTAAAATCTGAGTCGCCGAGATTTAATTCTTTTGGATTTGTCATAATATTTGTATTGGTATGTTACATGTTGTTTATTTAATAATGTCGATGTGGCTTGAAGCCACACCGACAGTAAACGTTTATATTGTTGATTTTCAGTTGTAACTAATAAACACAACGACAAACTATATAAACAAACATGAATATGCGACATGTTTCAAGCCACAACAAAAAAATCGAATTATATTAAATATCTAATACTTATTTTTTTTATTTTGTCTTCTAATTATTTTGCTATTTATTTTTTTATTTTTACCCTTTTTTTCATGAAATGCACCTTTTGAATTTTTTATTGAACTTGGTTTATAGTAATTTTTGTCTGCAAGATTTGGTTTTTCATCATCTGTATATACATCTGATATTATTAAATTTTCGGGTAATGTTTCAATCTCTATTTCTTTATTCATCAATGATTCAATTTCTTCTAAGTATACTTTTTCTACTTCATTAACAAATGATATTGCAACACCATTTTTGTTTGCTCTTCCTGTTCTACCTATTCTATGCATATAGTCGCCTGAAACTTCAGGAGTATCAAAATTTATAACATGAGTAACATCAGAAATATCTAAACCCCTTGCCATAATATCGGTTGAAATCAAGATACTATATATACCTTCATGAAATCTTTTTAGCGAATTTATTCTAAAATTTTGAGATTTATTTGAGTGTATTATTCCTATTTTTTCTGGAAATGTTTTTTTTATTTTTTCAAATATTCTATCAGCATATTTTTTGTTTTTGGCAAATACCAAAATTTTATTTACTTCCTCATTATCTGTAAACAAAAGTTTAAGAAGATTAATTTTTGTGTAGAAATTTGGAACATAATATGCTTTTTGTTCAATTTTATCTAATGGAGTTCCATGAGCAGATATTTGTATTTTTTTTGGTAAATTAAAAAAGTCATTTATCAATTTTTCGACATCATCGGTAAGTGTAGCCGAAAACATTAGATTTTGTCTTTTTGGTGGTAATAGTTCCAATATATTTATTAATTGAACTCTAAATCCTAAATTAAGCATTTCATCGACTTCATCAATTACAAGTTTTTGAATTGATTTTAGTCTTAGAACACCAGTAAAAGATAAATCAATTAACCGTCCAGGAGTTGCAACAAGTATATCTATACCATTATATACATTTTGTTTTTGCGTATTTATATTTGTTCCACCATAAACCCCAGTATATCGTATGTTCGTATACTTGCATAGTTTTTCAATTTCGCCAACAACCTGTAATACAAGTTCGCGAGTTGGTACTACTATAAGTATTCGTGGATTTCTTTGCTTTGAATATTTTAATTGTCGTAACAATGGGAGTAAATATGCAAATGTTTTTCCAGTTCCTGTTTGAGCAATGCCAACTAAATCACTCCCTGACATAATTACTGGAAAAGCCTCTTTTTGAATTGGTGTAGGATGAATATAATCAATATCATCTAAAGCATTTAGTAAAGGATTGCTTATATTTAATTCTTCGAATATCACAATGTAGTTTTTTTAGATAATTAAGTAGTTTAACAAAAGTTTTTAGACATTTATTTTTGTACAATTGTTTTTGTACAATTAGTTATATAACAATAATTTGCAAAAATGCGTAAGCCACATTAAATAGGTCAAAAGACTTAATTTAAGCTTGTTCGCAAATAAAGCATTATAAACGAAACTTATAAATGGTTCAATTATTAGCTCTTCAAAGCTTTTTGCCTTGTTTCCTTTAATATGAGTGTAAAGTTATAGTATTAATTAAACTTTTCAAAATAAAGTATTATTTTTGTTTGTATTATTAGAGGGGGGTATTTATCCCAATTTTTATAGAATTATACATAATTTTATAAAAAGCTGTATTTCAAGAAATAAGCTTTAAACAAAATAGCTAAAAACTTTAGTATGCATACTTAGGTTTGCTAATGTATCAATTTTTTAATAAATTACAAACTTTTATAAACATCAATTTTGTAGTTCGAGGTCTTCAAGCTATTTTTAATTGTTTAAGCATTATTATTAAGGAATCGTTAAAAAATAACTTTCCGATTTGTTTTTTGTAAGATACTTATATATAGGTGTAAACCAATTCGCAATTCGTAATTTATAATTCGTCATTCCCTAAATAGTCTGCAAGAATGCGTAAACCACATTAAATTAGGAAGAAGACCTTAAAATCATAAAAATATGAACAAACAAGCTAAAATTTTTATTTCTTATTCAACAAAAGATTCAGAATCAGTAAAAATTAACGAACTGATAAAATCAAAATATTCAGATAGTAAATTTATAATTAGTGAACGTAAAACACTGGGATTTAAGGCAAGTATAAGCGAGTTTGTTAAACAAGTTGGCAAAGGTCAGTATGTAATTATAATAATTAGCGATAGTTATATAAAAGACACTAATTGCATGGAAGAAGCTTCCGAGTTAATGAAAAATCAAAATCTTAGAGAGCGTATTTTTCCGATTGTTCTTGAAGATGCAAATATATATGACCCTATCGAAATGATTGACTACCTAAACTACTGGGACGATAAGGCTAAAAAACTTGAAGATGCTGTAAAAAAAATAACAAATATGGCTTATGCAAGTTCGGTTTATGCCGATTTAAACAAAATAAATGATATTAGAAGAATTGTAGGCGATTTTAATGGTACGATTAGCGATTTGAATGTTTTGACACCCGAAATGCATCAAAATTCTAATTTCAAAGAATTATTTTCGGCTATTAACAAAAAAATAGAATTGGAACACCCAGGCTTTTCAAATCTACAAAAAATTGAAGTTGAAGAAAAAGATACTGATATAAATAATATTAAGGATTTAGATAAACTAAAAAAAGAACTAAAAAAAATAACAGCAATTGATATCGAAAGTTCTATCTCAATTCTTGAAGATAAAGTTGATGAAGAATCTGATATCTTTAACTCACTAATGATGGTTCTTGGAAGCTACTCAAGATTAAAGAAAAAGTATGATGAGAAAATTATTAGCGAAAGCAAATATGAAATTGAAGTAAATAAAATTCAAAAATCATTAATGAATATGATTGATAGAATTGAAGATTTCGATATTAAGCTCTAAGTGCTTTAATGTTGCTGGCTACCCACGTAAAGTTGAATAATTCACTGCGCGATCAGCAGGTGTTTTCACCTGCCGCTGAGTTCTCTTACTGTTAGGTGAAAACACCTGACAGTCGCAACTTGTTGATAAGTTGAGTCCAACCTTACGTGGATAGCCAAGAATAAGTAATGTTGATTCATCTAACCATACTGTTTATCAGTCGCAAGTAAAATTGTTAATTATTAATTGTAATTAAAATAATGTCAGAACTAAAAAAATGGCTAACAAATATAAAAAATAGTTATACTGTATTTTATAAAAATATTGCTAATGTAGAAAAAATACAGAATAAAATACTGTTTAATATACTTAAAAATAATGCAAACACTGAGTTTGGTATTAAGCATGATTTTATCTCAATAAAAAATATTGCTGAATTCAAATCAAAAGTTCCTATAAGTGAATATGAAGATTATGAGGAGTATATTGAAAATATTAAAAACCATAAAGAAAAAATACTTAGTTCGGAAAAAGTAATGTTTTTGAAGTCAACAAGTGGTTCAAGTTCCAAAAATAAACTAATTCCATATACCGTTTCTTTAAAAAATGAATTTACAAAATCCTTAAATGTATGATTTTATAATTTACATTTAAACTTCCCCCAAGTATTCAAAAACAAACAGTATTGGACTATTTCACCAATCAATCTTAATCGAAATGACAGCAATTCATTAGTAGGTTTCGCAAGTGATTACGAATATCTAAATTTTGATTTTTCAGAAAATACTATCTTTTTTATTCCTAATGAATTAAAAAATATTAGAAGTATCAAAAATTTCAGATATATAACAGCTTATTTTTTATTAGTTCTGAAAAATTTGTCTTTAATATTAGTATGGAGTCCTTCTTTTTTGATTTTAATAATGCAAGTAATTGAAAAAAACTACGACCAATTTGTAAATGATATTTTTAATGGAAAAATTAAGGTCTTCGACCTATTTATAGTTGCTTACGCACTTAGTATAAAGACTAATATAATCAAGGAATTATAAATATGTAAATGTCGTAAATTTTTTGTAACAGTACTTAGCTTGCCCGAAAACGAAGATATTAGTTTTATTAAAAACAAAATAAATGCATCGAAAAAACGAGCCGAAAAACTAAAAAAGTATAAGAACAAATATAAAAAAATATGGACAAAACTTGAGATTATTTCATGTTGGGCTGATTTTTCGTCCGAAAATTATATAAATGATTTAAATTATTATTTTGCAAACATATATATTCAAGCAAAAGGTTTAATTGCTACTGAGGCTATTATAAGTTTTCCGCTGATTGAAGCAAAAGGATGTGTATTAGCATATCAATCTCATTTTCTGGAGTTTTATAATGATAACATAAAAAACTGTATTGGAATTGCTGAACTTGAAAAAGGAGAAGAATATTATGTTGTTATTACAACAGGTGGCGGTTTGTATCGTTACAATTTGAAAGATAAGATTATTGTAATATCAAAATACAAAGGATTACCAGTTGTTGAATTTGTTGGACGTAAAAATACATTAGACCTTGTAGGCGAAAAGCTTGATGAAATATATGTAAAAAATGAGATACAAAAAATATTGAGAAAATATATGATAAAGTATGATTTTAT
The DNA here is from genome assembly GCA_029938185.1 of Bacteroidales bacterium. Classification (GTDB taxonomy): domain Bacteria; phylum Bacteroidota; class Bacteroidia; order Bacteroidales; family JAOZVK01; genus JAOZVK01. The sequence continues at coordinate 16,927 of JAOZVK010000006.1, forward strand.
TCTTTTTGCAGGTGTAAAAATAGCTAATAAAACTAATTATTGTTTATATATAGAAAGCAATTGCAAGAAAGATGAAATTAAAGAGATTACACATTTAATAGAGCAAAAACTCAGAAAAAACTATCATTATAATTATGCAAGAAATATTGAGCAGCTAAACTCTCTTGAATATTTATTTGTGAAAGATGGACGAAATAAATATATAAAGAGATGCCTAAATGAAGGTATGATTTTGGGAGATATAAAAGTTGAATTAGTTGATAGAAAGATAAATTGGCAAAAATTTTTGGTTCGTTGAAACTTTATTATGCGTAAAACAATGGGCTACCCGTTTTAAAGTTAGACAAAGTACACCAGTCAGACCGCTTCAAGCGGTCTGACCGATTTGCTCTTACATATAAATTATAACAAATTAATATTCAACTCTGCCCAACTTTAAAAGGGTAGCCAAAATATGTTTTTTTATTCTTAACATTAAGCAGTTTAAAACTGGTTAGAAGTCCTATTTGTTTTTTGCTATAAACTAGCACCGCAAGATTTACATTTAGTATTTTTTGCATCATTAGAACTTCCACAATATTCACATTTTACTTTTGTTGCAACTGGTTTGTCCTTTGAAGTATTTGAAGAAGATGAAGTTGAACTTGATTTATCATCTTTCTTATCTTCCTTACTTTTTTTCTTTGTTTTATTTACAGCTTTAATAATGTTATCAACACTTTTATAAGCATATTCTAATTTTGTGTATGCACGTGTAATATCATTTGTAGCAGTTGCTTCATCAGTAATTTTAGTTGTCGATAATACTTTTTGTGCTTTTTTTACAGCTTTTTTAGCTTGTTTTTCGGCTTCGTCAGCTTTATCTTCAAGTCGTGATTCTTTTATTTTCATTGTTGATAGTTTAAGAGCTTTAGTGTCAAGACTTGTGATTTTACTTTTCATGTTCATTAAATTACCAGCAACACTTTTTTCTAAAAGATCATTTGCTGCTGACATTTTTTTTGCTTGCTCTTCTTCATTTTTTTCTTTTTCTGCTGCTGCCCATGCTGTTTTGGCTTTTGCATTTGCTTTATCAACTATTGATGCATATGCTGGATAATCAGCTTTTGCTTTTTCAATTTTTTTTTGATTTTCAGTCCAGTTTTTTTTCTCTGTATCAACACTTGGTCCACAAGAATACAAAATAAATATTGCGATAATTGATAGTAAAACAATTTTTTTCATAATAGTAAAAATTTAAATTAATAATTAATTATAGTTTTATATTTCACAAGAGGCTAACGCACCTAAGATTAATACTAAATAGGCACAAATATATATCTTTGATAAATAAATACAAAAATTTATATACAAATTTATTGAATAATTTTAATAGTTCTACTTTACGAACTTAAAACTATTTGATAATTAAACTATTAAATCATTTTTATTAGTATTTCAAATATTTAGTATAATGTATTTAATTGCTTTTGCCCTTTCAGGGCGTTCTTGCTTATGAATGCATTTATACATAGGGCGTTGCCCCATGTTAATGCTTATGCCCATTCAGGGCAAAAAAACTCGAGAAATAGAAATTCAAGATACTAACTATTTTTTTGAACTAAAATAAATTAAATGCTAAATATTGTTGTGGTTTGAAACATGTCACATATTTTTACTTATATTCGTTGTATGTTGTTATATTTAAAAAATTGCAATGAAAATCAATAACATAACTGCCTACTGTCGGCGTGGCATTGAATGCCACACCGACAGTTTTAAACAGGCAAAATGTAACAAACCAGTACATTAAATGCTAAATATCTTATTTTTAGCATTATTTAAGTTAGTAAAGTAGAATTAAAAATATGATATAAAAATTACTAACTAAACGAATGAATATTTTAGAAACTAATAAAAATCTTAAATAAGCTACTTTTGCTCGTATTTTTATAAGCCCACCGTCAGACCGCTTGGAGCAATCTGACGGATACTGTATTGTCCTGAAATTAGTTTTTGTTTTTTATAAACACCGATTTCGACTCTGCTCATATCAAAAAAAAATCAATAAACAATAGCAATTGTTCCTTTAATAACTTCATTACCTTTAATAAAAACAAAGAAATATGAAGAACCAGATGGAAGTTTTGTTCCATTATGAGTTCCGTCCCAGTCATTATTATAAGAATTTGAACTATATATTGTTTTACCCAAACTATTGTATATATATAACTTATAATTCGGATAGCTTTTTCCGCCAGGTGCAATCCAAACATCATTTTTGCCATCACCATTTGGCGAAAATACTGTTTTGCCAATATACTCCAAACTGGAATTATAAGTTGTTGTTAAACTCACTTCTTCGCTGTAAATTTCGCCACAATCACCTTTAATAAAACAATCATAAGTACTTGCATCATTGGCAGTAATCGAAGATAGCACTAAACTTGAATTAGTTTCACCACTTAAATTATTTTTATTTTTATGCCATTTTACTTGGTGTAGTTTTTGCCATTGATAGATAAGGTTTGTTCCTTTGGCTACTACAGTAAAAGTTACATTTGTTCCTGTTTCAACATTTTGTGAAACCGGTTGAGTAGTTATTTCTGTTGCATCATTTATTGTTACAACTGCATTACTGCTTTGAACAGCATTTCCGCAACCGTTGCCCACAATACAATAATAAGTATCGGAATTTGCCAAATTTGTTGCTATTGTTAAAGTTGAGCTTGTTTTTCCCGACATTAGAGTGCTACCTTTATACCACTGATAGCTTAATGTTCCTGTTCCGCTTGCACTTACAGAAAGTGTAAGATCTGCGTCACCTTGGCAAGCTGTAGTAGAAGCTGTGGGTTGTGTTGTTACTTCTGTTATAGGGTTTATTGTAATAGTTGTTGAATAGCAAGTTCCAGGAGTAATACATCCGCCTTCACCTCTAACGTAATATGTAGTAGTTATATTAGGGTTGATGCTAATCGAAGTTCCGTTTCCTGCAGGTGTTCCACCGCAACTATTAGTGTACCACTGCCAATCGGTAGCACTGTTAAGATTTCCTGAAGCAATGCTTAATGTTTTATTACCTGTATTTGCACAAAACGTTCCGCTGCCTGAAACAGTTGGTATATCAGGTTCTATACAGTTTGTTGTAAATGTCAAATCAGAACCGACAGTAGTGCCTGCGGAGTTTTCACCTTTAACTCTATAATGGTATGTAGTTCTGGGAGTAAGACCTGTTAATGCTTTGGTTACTACCGTGCTACCACTTCCTGCACTTAAAGAACCTGGAGAGGCTGTTACAGATGTTCCGTAACCGGTAGTTGTACCGTATTCAAAAGTAACTGTTGTTGCTGCTCCGTTGTCATCGACTGTACCATTTAAAGTAGCTGCCGTTGAACCAAGTCCGCTTGCTGCTACTGTTGTAGCTGTTGGTGACATAACAATTATTTCAAAATCATTACTTTCAAAAGTAATTGAGTAATTTGAACTTGCAGCTAAAGTTCCTATAGTTATAGCATAAGTTCCGACTGCTTCGCCGACAGTTCTGCTTAATGCTCCTGTGTAGGTATCGGCATTTAATAAAGGTGTTCCATCATATGCAAATACAGGGTCGGCTGCACCGTAAACTTTTGTTTGTCCAGTATGTACAGTTACTGTTATTGGTTTTGCAGTAATAGTAAAGACTCCACTATTTAATGGACTAAAAGTATAGTTATTATCACTCCCACCTGTCAATGTTATTGTAGCTACTCCTACATCAGTTGTTGCTGTTGCAGTTGTTGCTCCTGTTGGTTCTGAATTAATAACTGATTTATCTTCACCATTTTTAAATCCGGTATAGCTTACTGTAAAAGTAGGATTTGCATCTCCATAAGTTTTTAATTTATCTTCTGCTGTTGCTTCAAGATTTGCTTTGTTTATTGTCAAAGTAATATCTTTGGTTCCTGAATTATAATTGCTTGTAGCGAGAGCTGTGGCTCTAATAGTTACTGTTCCTGCATTGCCTATGGATACTGTTGCATTGTTAGTGCCCGACAAACTTGTTTCGTTTGCAGCCCCTTCAATAGTGTAGCTAATTGTTCCACCAGAGTTTACTGTTGCTACAAAGTCAAAATTGGCATCTCCAAACGCTTTTGTAATATCTTCAAATGTAAAAGTAGGATTTGCTTTATTTATTGTTACAATTGCATCACTGCTTTGAACATTACTTCCGCAACTGCTACCCACAATACAATAATAAGTGTCGGAATTTGCCAACTCTGTCGCTATTGTTAAAGTTGAGCTTGTTTTTCCCGACATAGGTGTACTATTTTTATACCATTGGTAAGTTATTGTTCCTGTTCCACTTACCGAAAGAGTAATATCAGCCTCGCCTATGTAAGCTGTAGTTGAAGCTTCGGGTTGAGCTGTTATTTCTACAATAGTTGTAGCATTTATTGTTACAACTGCATCACTGCTTTTTACATTATCTGCACATTCGCTACCTAGGGTACAAAAATATGTATTGGAATTTGCAGGATCTGTTGTTATCGTTAAAGTTGAGGCTGTTTTTCCCGACATAGTTCCATTATTGTCACTCCACTGGTATGTTAATGCTGTTCCAGCTGTTGCATCGACAGAAAGATTAAAACTTGCAGTTCCTTCACAAACTGTTTTTGAAACTGGCTGAGTATTAATAGATACTACATCAGTAACAAGTCCTCCGTCTGTAATACCCCATGAATAATTATCTTTAATTGATTTTCTTGCAGCTTCTCCATTGCAAGAGTATTTACTATTGCCACCGCTAAAAGTAAGATTTGGTTGTAAAGTTAAAGCTGACCATCCATTCAATAAAGCATCGTAATTTATTGTTGATAAAGTTACGTTTATAAACATATCTGACATATTAGTAACCTTATCTACTTTCCAACTGCCAATATCTTGATTAAATGCAAATGCTTTATAAAACATAGCATACATATCAGTAACCTTATCTACATTCCAACTGCCAATATCTTGATTAAATGCAGATGCTTTACAAAACATATACGCCATATCAGTAACCTTATTTACTTTCCAACTGCTAATATCACCATTAAATGCAAATGCTTCATAAAACATATACTTCATATTAGCAACATTAGCTACATTCCAACTGCCAATATTTTGATTAAATGCAGATGCTTTATAAAACATAAACGCCATATCAGTAACATTATCTACATTCCAACTGCTAATATCACCATTAAATGATGTTGCACCACTAAACATTTTCGACATATTAGTAACACCAGAAGGAAGTGTTGTTGGTACTTCTATTAAATTTTCCGCATTATAAAAGGCATAATATAAGTCTGTTATGCCCAAAGTGCCAAAATTGGTAAGCCTAATTAATTTATCCTCTTTCACGCTACTTGAACCAAAATGAGTTAGCGAACCGCTAATTGTGACAGTGTATGTGCCATTGGAAGCGTAAGTGTGTTCTCTATTGCTGGCAGATGTAAAATTTTCGGTATCTGAACCATCGCCCCAATCAACAGTTACATCTACAGTAGTTCCTTGAAGGGGTAGTGTTATTGTTGTACCATCTGACTTGGTGGTATTATATTCTAATACCATATTTTGTGCTTGGGCTGTTAAACTCAAACAAAATAAGATAAACAACGAAAAAATAATTTTTATTTTCTTCATAATATTAAATTTTAAATAATTAGTAATTAGGGTAGTGTAACAAACTGGTAGTTATTTTTGAAAAGAAACAATAAGTTACTAACTTTGTTTTATGAAAAATTATAATGTTAGATGTCCTTATTGTTTCGGGACAAATATAAAAAAAGCTGGTTTAAATTCCAATAAAAAAAAGCAAAGATTTAAATGCAAATCATGTAGAAAACATTTTACTTTAAAAGGTAAAATTTGGTTTGTCAGCGAAGAACAAATAGGCTACCCTTCATAAGTTGGACAGTCTTGTTTATCAGGTATTTCGTAACAGGATAAAAATCAATCCTGTTAATCCTGTCTAAATAATACTAAAGAAACTTACGTCTTGTTACAGTAGCCTTATTAATTGTATCATTGAACCATTGAATAATTGTATCATTCCTTAGTACTTTTTTATGAACAAACCCTGACTTGTAAATCTATTAATTCAGTTCTTTTTATTATTTTTTGCCAAAAAATGTAAACTAATTTTAGTACGAGACAACTTGGTCTGCGGCAGGTGAAAACACTCGCAGAGTGCAGTAAACTATCCAACTTTACGTGGGTAGCCATTTATTTTAAAACTAATAAAAATCTGTTCTTTTTATTAGGGAAGAAATAACAAGTTTCTTTAAATACTCGCCTTACACAAAAAATTCTACTTTTTATTTTTTTTTTTGCATTTTTTACTATAATTTGTCCCCGAATAATTAGAGCATTTGAGTGTTATGGTTATTTGCATAAAGTTGTACACTTTGTTAAATTACACATTTTCAAGACCCTGTTGTTTTTTTTATAAAGTGCATAATGCATATTTTGTTGCAAGCTTGTTATCTTAGCATAATTATTAGTGAAAGATATTGCAAATATCTAAACTCACTTTGAGCCAGTGTTATTACTTCCATCAAAAATTTCGAAATTAAGAAATTTGCATAGATTTGGATTTAAACTTTGTTTTTTTAACACAATAAAATAAAAAGGCTCGAAGAGTCAATTTAAATAAGTCGAAGACCTAAAAATATAATTTTATGTATTTATTTTTTGATACTGAAACAACAGGATTGCCACAAAATTATAAAGCACCTGCAACAGATTTGGATAACTGGCCAAGAATGGTTCAGATAGCATGGCAACATTATACTAAAGATGGACGGTTGCTAGATAGTAAAGTATATATTATTAAACCCGAGGGATATAAAATCCCTAAAGAAGCATCAGATGTACACGGGATTACAACAGAAAAAGCAATAAATGAAGGCTTTGATTTGTGTTGGATTCTTAACGAATTTAGAGAGATGATGTTAAAATCGGATACATTAGTTGCTCATAATATCAGTTTTGATGAAAAGATATTAGCCGCTGAATTTATAAGAAAAAAAATCAAAAGCTTACCCAAAAAACTAAAAAGAATTGACACAATGAAACAATCAACAGAATATTGTGCAATTCCAAGCAGGTATGGATATAAATGGCCAAACCTAACAGAGCTTCACACAAAACTTTTTGGAAAAGGTTTTGAAGGAGCACATGATGCCCTTGCTGATGTTATAGCTTGTGCAAATTGCTTTTTTGAACTTGAAAAAAAGGGGCTTATATAAAAATAAGGTCTTCGATATATTTAATATGGCTTACGCATTTTTGTAAGATACTTATATCAGGTGTAAACCAATTCGTAACTTCCTAATTAAAAAGTCGAAGACTTTATAATTTCTTTATTTTAGTATAAGAATTAATAAGCCCTTTGATAAGTGCTGAACTGAAACCTTGGTGTTCCATTTCGTTTAATCCAGAGATTGTAATTCCCCTTGGAGTAGTAACCTTGTCTATTTCTCTTTCAGGGTGATTTTTGTCTGATTGCAATAGTTTTGCTGCACCTATTACTGTCTGAACAACTATCAATTGTGACCTGTCAGAGTCGAAACCAATTTCGATTCCTCCTTGCATAGCAGCACGTATATATCTTAAAGCATAAGCAATTCCAGATGAAGCTAAAATTGTTGCCGAATCCATTAGTTCGTCTTGTATATATATTGCTTCGCCAAGATGTTGGAATATTTGTAGAATTTCATCTTTTTGGTTTTGCAAAACATTAGAACATGATATACATGTCATTGATTCACACACCTTAATTGCTGTATTAGGCATAGCTCTAAAAATTGGTATATTAGCTCCAACAATTGATTGAATATTTTCAATATTAACTCCTGTAACTATAGAAACAATAATTTTATTTTTGTTAAACAACACCTTATTATTCTGTAAAATTTTTCTAAACTGATGTGGTTTTACCGCTATTATAATAATATCAGCATTGCTAATAACACTTGAATTATCTGTACTAATATTTACTTTTTCTTTTGTCAAATATTTAATTAGCTGTATTCTTCTTCTGCTTACATATATGTTTTCAGGTTTAAATAATTTTGACATTAATATTCCTTCAACTATTGCCAATCCTATATTTCCTGCACCTATTACAGCTATTTTCTTATCAATTTGCAACACATTTATATTTTAAAAACTTTGTCAAAGGTATAAATCTTTGACAAAGTAGGATTTAAGTATTCTAATAAAAAATTAGTATTTTATTAATGTAAATTACTAATTAAATAGCAAGTAAATAGCAAGTAAATAGCAAGTAAATAGTTTTACAAAAATTTTTCAACATTTACTTATTCATAACTTTCTGATTAAGTCGCCTTTATATTAATGCGTAAGCAACTATAAATAGGTCGAAGACCTTTAGAATAACCAATTTAAACCAATATATAAGCCACTTGAGCCATCGTACTTATTTAAGGCAACACCGTAGTCAATGGCTACAATAAAATTTTCATTTAAAGCAAATCTTATACCACCACCTATACTTGTGTGTAAGCTTTCTTCCTCAAAATTAAAATTAGCTAAGTCATCATTAGGTACATTACTCAAATCTATAGCAAAGGGGTCAACTACTCTACCAATATCAGCAAAAGTGCTTAAAGCTATATAAAAATTCCGTTTTAATAGCTTTGTTTTAAGTACTTTCCATCTAAGTTCAAAATTACCAAAAGCCATTCCTTCGCCCTCAATTCTATTACGCAAAATTCCTCTTATGTTTTTTGCACCACCAAGTCCATCTCTAGTTTGTTTTGAATCAAAAAGAAAAGGTAACATATAAAAAGGAGATTCTCCGCTAATTTTAGTTTGATAATCTACCCTATATGCAAATGTAAGAGCATTAGGAATAAGAGTAAAATATTGACGGTGCAAAAATATAAATCTGGAAAATTCTTGATCACTTCCTAAAAATTCGGGAGCATACAATAAAAGCAGCTCTGTCCACATACCTTTATTGGGGTTAGGTTCGTTGTCACGAGTATCATATACAAAACCAGTTTTAATAAAGTTTATATTACCCCCATCTTTCTGATTATCAGGTATTACATTCCAAGTTACATAATTATCATATAGTGTTGCTTCTCCTGCTTCTATAATATCATCATCATATTCATCTCTATCAACTGTTGAAACTTTCATATTATAAATTCCAAAACCTGCAAGCCACCTAAGCTTCTTTTCAATTATTTTACCTTGAAAATCTGCTTTAATTTTAAATAATTTTCGTTGATGGCGATAATAAAGCTGTGTTTTATAATCATCATGGACTTTATCTTCAAAATCAGAATTATATAAAGAATTATATCCATTGAATCCATAAAAATCAAGAGCTTTTTCTGTTGTATAAGATAACTCCATTGTTGTTCTTATATTTGGAATTAATCTATCAGAGTCATATGTTGTTTGATATTTTGCACCTCCTTTAGTTGTCCATGACAATTCAATGTACATCGAATGATCATATAAAGGATATCTTGAACCATCGCCATACATAAATAAATTTGCTAATGCACCATATCTAAAACCTTCATCGGAATTATATGCAACTACTGGCAATGCACCCCAGCCAAGACCAGTTTTTACATCTTTTTTTTGTTCATCATCTTGTGAATAAGTTATTGGTTTACATGCAAAAAGAATTAAAAATAAAATTAATGCAAGTTTTTTCATATTATCAGTTTTAATTATTAAAAAAAAAAATTAGAATATTTGAACATCAAAACTAAATAAAATTATGTATAAAACTAAATATTTATTCTGCTTTATTGTATTTAATCATATTTTTTTATAAAAATATATATATATTTGCGAACCGCATGAACTTATAGTCTTCAATTTATTTAATATTGCTTATGTATTGATAAAAGTTGTTACATGTTATAAATTACATAAATAATAATATATGTATTTTATTGCTGTTCAGTTATTTATTACTGTTGCATATATGTTTTTTTTAATAATCCTATTAATCATTAATTTAGTTTGATTAAAAGTATACATAAAAAAACAATATGTATGTTTACTAATTGTAAAATACTAATTAATAAAAGTTTACACAAGTAAGTCAGCAATATTAAATAACACTAAGGCTTTATAAGTTTAAAGGAAATATTTATTTTTATATATTTTTGGCTCTCAAACTTTATATAAGGTCTTCGACCTATTTATTGTGGCTTACATGTTTTTGTATGTTTCTATAATTCAGGTAATTGTGTAACAACAAATATCAAAAAACTTTTGTAAGACTACTAATTTTAGGTATAGGCAAAGTAAAATCTAAAAGAGTCATATTTTTTTTAATCAATCTAAACTATTTTTATTTATGAAAAAAACATTAAAAATATTGCTTTACATTGTAATTGTTCTTGCAATAGGTTTTGTAATTCTTGTTGGATATGCTACTATTTCTGATTATCAACCAGATGAAAAAACAAATGTGTATCAGTCCGAAAATCCAGAAGTTCTCGAAGATTCATTAGAATATGTTTTTATGATATGGAATATTGGGTATTGTGGTTTAAGTCAAGAAATGGATTTCTTTTATGATGGTGGAAAAATGGTAAAAGCTGAAAAAAAACAAGTTGAAACCAATCTTAAAGAAATAAATGCTTATTTAACAAAAGAAGAAGATATTGATTTTTTCCTTTTACAAGAAGTCGATAAAGATTCAAAAAGAAGTTATGGAACAAATCAATATGAAACCTTTGAAAAATCATTGAGCAGATATACATCTTTTTTTGGAAAAAATTATGATGTTTTTTTCGTTCCATTACCTATAACAAATCCTTACGGAAGAGTACTTTCTGGATTAATGACTTTAAGCTTATATCGTCCATTAAGTTCTGATAGATATTCGTTTCCAGGAAACTATGGTTGGCCAAAAGGTTTATTTATGCTTGATAGATGTTTTTTAGTAAATCGTTATCCTCTTAAAAGTGGAAAAGAAATTTTAGTTATCAATACTCATAACTCTGCATATGATGATGGTTCGTTAAAAAAAGGACAAATGGACTACTTAAAAAATTTTTTATTAAAAGAATATGAAAAAGGCAACTATATTGTTGCAGGTGGAGACTGGAATCAATGTCCTCCAAACTTAGAACCTAAAATTGAAGGTTATATTTTTGATGAAGAAACTTTTGATTTGATTGATGAAAATTACTTACCTGCGGATTGGAAATGGGCTTATCAGACTAAAGTTCCAACAAACAGAAGAGTGGCAACTCCATATAACAAGAAAACATCAAAAACAACAATGATTGATTTTTATTTGTTATCACCAAATATTGAAGTAATAAATATTGAAGGAGTTAATTACGAATTTAAAAATTCGGATCATCAACCTGTTAAACTTAGTATAAAGCTAAAAAAGTAATGGTTTTCGACATATTTAATGTTGCTTACGCATAATTCAATTATTGTACTGGTTTGTTACATTTTGCCTGTTTAAAACTGTCGGTGTGGCTTCAATGCCACGCCGACAGTAGGCAGTTATACTCTTGATTTTCATTGCAATTTTAAAAATATAACAAGATACAACGAATATAAGTAAGAATATGGGACATGTTTCAAACCACAACAATATAACTCAATTATCAAGTTTTTTAGCCAAGAAGGGCATGAGGACAAAGGTGTAAGCAAACTAAAAAATAATTATTACAAATACAAAGAGCTACAAATATATAAATATTTGTAGCTCAATTTATAATTTACGAAAATTTTCACCTATTTTGTTAATGCTTATTTACTGAAATATTGTTTAGTATATCAAGCATATAAAACAGCTTAGAGACCAATTATTCTGAAATAACCTCGAAAGGAAGTTCTATAACAACATCTTTATGAAGTTTGATTTCACAAGTATATTTTCCAACTTCTTTGATAGGTTCCGATTTAATTGTAATCTTTTTTCTATCTATTTCAAAGCCTTTTTTATTAATAACTTCTGAAAGTTGAATTGTATTAACTGAGCCAAAGATTTTGCCAGTTGAGCTTGTTTTAGCACCAATTTTTATATGTTTTCTTTGAAGTTTTTCAGCTATTTCTAAAGCACTGTTTTTGATTCGTTCTTCTTTGAATGCTTTTTGTTTAAGGTCTTCTTTATGAACTTTTCTTGCCGATTCGGTAGCCAAAATTGCATAGCCTTTCGGTATAAGGTAATTGCGACCATAACCATTTTTTACAGCTATAATATCATCTTTATTACCTAAATTAGATACGTCTTGTTTTAAAATTATTTCCATTTTTTCCTCCTATAAGTATTTATTTTAACATATCAACTACATATGGTAATAAAGCTAAGTGCCGACCACGTTTAACTGCTTTTGACACTTTTCTTTGATATTTTAAAGATGTTCCTGTTATTCTTCGTGGAAGGATTTTTCCTTGCTCATTCAAAAACTTTTTAAGAAACTCAGGGTCTTTGTAATCAACATATTTTATTTTATTTTTCTTAAATCTACAATATTTTTTCTTTTTAACCTCAACCGATGGAGGTGTTAAATATCTAATTTCTGATTGGTTTTGTGCCATTGCTTATTTCTCCTTTTTTTTATCAACTTTATTAACTTTATTAACTTCGACTTTACTTGCTTCAACTTTTTGCTTATTCATATTTCTTTTTTTAATACTATAAGCTATTGAATGTTTATCCATTCTAAATGTTAAAAAACGAATAACTTTCTCATCGTATTTATACTTAGTTTCAAGTTTTTCTACTATTTCACCTTTTGCTTTAAATTCTATTAAAAAATAATAGCCAGTTGCTTTGTGTTTTATTGGATAAGCCAATTTCCTAAGTCCCCAATTCTCTTCGTGTTCTATTTCAGCTCCTTCGTCTAACAGCACCTTTTTAAACTTTTCTGCCGCTTCCTTTGCCTGTGCTATTGACAAAATGGGAGATAAAATGAAAACGGTTTCATATTGATTAATCATAATAAAAAATTTGATTATTTAATAATTATTTAAACAACTATTAATAATTCATTTATTAAATATTTAAGTACTGTTACAAAAGTTTTTTGACATTTACTTATTCATAACTTCCTGATTAAGTCGTCTTTGTACCAATGTGTAAGCAACTATAAATTAGGTCGAAGACCTTAGTTGTTTGATTTAGTATAACAACACTACAATTTAAGTTAGTGTTTTGAGTGTGCAAAAGTATAAAATTATTGCCATTATACAAATTTATAGTATTACTAAAAGAAAATTATTATATCACTAATATATATTTTTTGTATTTTACAAATATAAATAATTGATTAATAGTATGTATATAATAAAATTAATTAGTTTGAAGACCTTAAAAATTTTCAGGACGTTCAAATATTAAAATAATGGGTTTGTTATTTTTTTGGAGTCCAAATGTTTGTCCATAGCTCGAAATTGTTTCACCGTTATTGTCAATTCCTATAAAAATATGTTTTTTAGTTAATAATAAAGCTTCAGACATTCCATACTCTGGATATTTTGTGTTGTAAATACGCATATTATTATTAAGAACAATTCTTTGAAATGTAACAGAATATAATTCTTTAGTTTTTATATTAATTCTGGTTATAAGACCTTTTTTTCTTTCTAATACATACAAAAATCCATTTTGATATTTTAAATCTGAGAAATCATAGTGTTCGTTATCTTTGATAAAAATATTTGAAAATGGTTCTGTTATTTTACTGGTATTCAAATCAACTCTATAAATATTGCCTGGAGATCGTTCTTTTGCCATGTAAACAATGTTGTTTATTGAATCGACTGCCATTCCTTCAAATCCTTTATTGAACCATTCTGTTTTGTTTTTTTTATAAGGTGTCCAATCAAGATTTATTTTACTTAATGTACATTTGTTTTTTTTCTTATAATACAATTCGTTTGAATATTCATCAGTAATATAAAAAATGCCATCACTATTAATATCAATACTTTCATAGTCGTTTTTTTTTTTATTAAGACATATTTTAATTTTATTTTTTATATACCATTTATTGGCTATTGTGTCAATTTGGTATATGAAATTATTCCATTTTTTATCGGCAACTACATATATGTTGTTTTTATATTTAACTATTCCACTCAAATCAAACTTTTGATATGATTTACTTTCTAATTGTTTTATAGGATTATTTTGTATTAAATTAATTTTAATTGGATTAATTCTTTTTTCTATTTTTTTAAAATACTTTTCATATAAAAAAGGATTATTAAAAATAGGTAATTTAGTTTGCTCAACAATTTTTCTATACTCCTCAAGGATGCACTCAAGATTTTTTATTTCTTTGTCCGATAATGTTTTATCTGGAAGAACATGTTTGGATTTAGGTTTTAGTTTTACTATTTCACCATCAAAACTTATTCTTATTGATGCTATTGCATTATTTTGACTATCAAAATAAACAATTGCATGGTGAGGCAAAAATGTTTTGCTTAAACCAGCTATTAAACCACCTATTTGTTTATTACTTAATTCAATAAATTCTTTGCTTTGTTTTTTTGTTAATAATATTCCATTGCCAACTACATGTTTGTTTATTTTACTATTGTTTATAATGCAGTTATTTCTGAAATTATTTTTCAAATTATATAAGTAAATTTTGGCATAGGAATATTTTTTATATGGCCATTTATTTTTACAGTTTCCTACACTATCTAGTGTACCAAAAAAAAGTAATACTAAGATTAAATTAATAAAGTATTTTGTATTCATAGAAGTAAAATATTTAAGTTTTTAACCTATTTAATGTTGCTTACTTTAGGTGAAAATTATTGAGTGAGTACTTAAATAATACCAAATGTAAGTAGCCTTACAAAAGTTTTTCAACATTTGCTTCCATACAATTGATTGTATCATAGCGATATACGTAAATGCGAAAGTCACATTAAATAGGTCGAAGACCTTAATACAATATTATAGAAAATAATACTTATTAAAAATCGAAACCTTTACCTCTGTTAGTTTGTTAAATCGACAGCTCGTTACTTCTGTTATAAATTGTTGATAAATTTGTGTTGCAAATGTAATAATTATATATTGTTAAAAATATATAATTACAAATATAAAGGTCTTCGTCCTATTTAATGTGGCTTACGCATTTTTGTATACGAATGAATTACAGATGATTGGATAAATGTAATTACCATCTTTTTTTGTAAAACTACTTAAAACCATATAGTTTGAGTAGAAACGATAGTTCTATTTTATTTAAGGTCTTCGACTGGGGTATTAATAATTGGAGGATTTTTAGTCTTGAAAAATCGTGTATGTTTTGCTCCTTTTTTATACTTAATTATTTCATTGTTTATAACCTGTATAATTCATTAAAAAGATAAAAATGTTGTGGCTTGATAGTGTTTGGCATACTTTTCAAAAATTGGCTACCCACATAAAGTCAAATACACGTCTACATGCAACAAGTTGCGTCTGTCGGGTTTTCACCTGACAGTAAGTGAACATCAGGTTATCGACAGGTGAAAAACACCTGCCGATCGCATAGTGAGTAGTAAGCACCCATACAAAAGTTTTTACCTATTTAGTATAGAGCTTACTTTTTGAA